>URVS01000290.1 GCA_900551385.1 uncultured Mollicutes bacterium
CGTGAGCTGGGTTTAGACCGTCGTGAGACAGGTTGGTTGCTATCTAATAGAAGTGTTTTGTTGCTTGAGCGGAAGGTGGTTCCAGTACGAGAGGAACGAGCCGTCGGTGTCTCTGGTCTACCAGTTGTCTGATAAGGCATCGCTGGGCAGCTACGCACTATGATAATAAAGGCTGAAAGCATCTAAGCCTGAGGTATTCCGTGAAAATAAGCAGCTTTTTTAGGGTATGAGTAGAAGACTTGTTTGATGGGATTGGGATGTAAGCTTCGAGATTCTTTGTTTTCGAGTTGTTAAGTCCGCAATTTCCAACACCCGATTTTAATACAATTTCATTTCACATAAAATAATTTTTTATGTAAACATTTTATTAGGCTTTGATTTTAGTTTTTTTTTTCTATTCAAAGAAGAGTAAAATATATATTAGTTTATTTTATACTATTTATTTTAGCAAATATTCTAATAAAAAGTTTTTTTTGAATGTTTTATGATTACTATTTTTCTACTTATTCTAGTTAGGTGTATTCAGTAATTTGGATTTATTTATTATTGCTACTGGATTATTAGTACATTTTCTGTTTTTTGATTATTCATTCTCCTTTTTTTCATCAAAAATTATTTTTGGTACGGCGACCATAGCGATAGGGTCACATCTGAACTCGTCTCGATCTCAGTAATAAAGTCTATCCACGTTTTGTTTGGTACTATAGATGGTAAGTCTATGGGAATTTCAGAAAGTTGCCGGCCTTTAAAATTATTTTTAGAACTTATTTTTAATTTTGAATTTCATGACTTTTAAAAATGCCGTGGTAGTTCAGTTGGGAGAACGCCAGACTGAAGATCTGGATGTCGCTGGTTCAAGTCCGGCCCACGGCATACTATTATTAATTATTTTTTTTCTGTTTTAAAATTCTATTTTTATAATTATTTTGATCTATTATGGAAATCTTATTTTCTATTAAATTATTGTATTTTTTTTGGTTTCTTTGTAATTTTCTATTATTATACTTAATTATTTATTTGTATATTAAGGTAGGAAGTATTGATTAGAAATTAGCTTTATTTTATTTTATATTTAAATCAAGTATAATTCTGAGTTTATTCTATTAATAGTATAAGTATTCTTTTAGATATTATTTTATTTAGTTTATGTTTTATTGTTTTTATTTTTTTATAATATTATTATTCATTTTTTATAATACTTTTTTTTATTATTTTATTTAATTTTCTACCTTTTTTAAATTCATTTTAAGGTTATACTATTTATTTAATTGGACTTATTTTAAATTATTTACTGGGTGATTATTTTATCTATATATTTTAGTAAATTTCATGAATTATTTTTAACTTATTGTTGTAAAAAGCACTCCAGTCTTTTATATATCGTAATATATTCTAAATTACTTATTTTAATCATTGTTTAAATTATGGTTTTATTTAGTGTACTTTGTTTATTTCATATTCTTTTTTTTCGAGTTTTATTTTTCATATTTTTTATATTATTTTCATTAATTTTTATACAATTTTTAATTTATTTTCATGATAAAACTAAAAATACTATGATTGATATAAATTATTATGTCATTTCCAGTTTCTGGATAAGTACTATTGGGTTTAATAACTAAACCTAATCTGTAATGGATATTTTTAGTATAAAATATGACTGCCTGGTACGAGGGTTACTCGGGGAGGGATGTTGGTAATCTACCTGTGATCTGGAGAGTTAGTAAACAGAAGGTTTTGTATGGGAGGTTATCTAGAATTTATCTAGTATATCTTTATAAACACTTTTTATAGGTTCTTCTGATTTTTCATATATTTTTTTAAGTATTAATTCTGGAGTACTATTTGCTAAATAATTTATTTTTGGACTTCTATCTACTATTAAGTTATAATCACTGTCAAGTCCCTTTGCTTCTATACCATCTGTTCTAATATGTATATTTTCAGTTCTTTTAAGTATTTCTGGTGCCATATGTGTTACTATCACAGCATATGATTCATCATCTTGCACCAAATGGAAAGATAGGTCTTGTATTAGCAAATGGAGCACTGTCTAGCCAGACAAGTGGTGAAGGCGAGATTCGTAAAAAGATTATTGAAGACGATCTTGTAGAGGGAATTATTGCAATGCCAACACAGCTTTTCTATAGTGTAACCATTCCTGTAACACTATGGTTTATCACAAAAGGTAAAAAGCAGAAAGGCAAGACACTTTTTATTGATGCACGTAAAATGGGTCATATGGTAGACCGTAAGCATCGCGATTTCTCAGATGAAGATATCCAGAAACTGGCTGATACATTTGAATCTTTTCAGAATGGAACACTCGAAGATGTAAAAGGATTCTGCAAAGTGGCTACTCTTGAAGATATTGCAGCACAGGATTACATTCTTACTCCGGGAAGATATGTAGGAATCGAAGAGCAGGAAGATGACGGAGAGCCATTTGAGGAGAAAATGACGAGATTGACAAGTGAGCTGGCAGGATTATTTGAAAAATCTCATGAGCTTGAGGAAGAAATACGAAAAAAACTGGGGGCGATTGGGTATGAGATCTGATTGGAAATATGAGACGATTGCAGACGTGTGTGAAGTAG
>URVS01000291.1 GCA_900551385.1 uncultured Mollicutes bacterium
AATCTATTCTATCGACATCAAATTCTACATAATCACTATTTTTTATTGTTGAATCAAAACCATTTGGATAATAATTTTGTAAATTTATAATAAAATCAAATACTTGAATTATTGCATTTATAGAATCAACTACAATCCCACATAGTTTATACTTAAAATATTTTTCAGGACTTTTTTTAATATAACATTTATTACTATTTGAAATTTTCAAATTAATAGTATCATTGTAAGAGAAAGCATATAAATTTTCAATTTTCATACCTATTTTAGGTACTTTATTGTTTCTTAATGGAACACTCAAACACATACAAACGATATCATATTTACCATCAGTAATTATGTACTCTGCATAATTATAATCATACTCTAAAATTTGTTTGATTTTCATTAAATCGCCTCCAATAATTATAACAAGCCTAATGCAATAGCAACTATTTTAGTAAATTTTCTTATTCCAAATGTAGTTATCAAGTTACTTCCTTGACCGACACCTGTAAACAAATATTTGCCCGATTGATACAACGAATAATATGCATTTTTTTGAGCAATATATGTCCCATTTTTAATAATATTTTTTGCTAGTAGAAAATAATCTTATTATTTTTGCTTATTTATTTTGTTAATTTTCTTATCATAATATTTTTCGATTTCTTGTTTAATTTTTTTTCTTCTATCTAAATTTAGTTTTTGATTATTTTTTAAAACTATTTGATAAACTGGTCCTCTATAAATATAAGATTCGTTAATTTCAACGATATTAGACCATTCAAAATGCTTGATTTTTTTCTTGAAAAGATAAATATTAATCCCATTTTTATCAAAAGATACAAATTGAAAAACAACATAAAAGCCTAAAATCAATGAAGTAAAAATAATGATTAAGTATACAAAAAACACAATCAGTGCAGCATCAAAATATTCTAAAAAAACTAAATACAACGAAATAAATAAAAATAGTAACATTGACAAAAGAAAACACATAATTTGATATTTATTTTTAATATATTTTTTTGGCATGAATATTCACCCTCACTTAATTATTCATTATTTTTCCATAAATCCAAGAAATTAAATCGTATGACATTTCAGTACTACTAGATAGTATTGCAGAAAATAATCTTAACGCAATTTTTGAATTTAAATCAAGTTCTATTTTTCCAATATTTGCTGTTAAGCTAGACACAGCAGACATCATTCCAGAAAGAATATTTAGCATTCCCATGAAAATAGAATCGTAAGTAAGACGTTCATAATCAACTTTTTTCTTATCAATTTTTGATGATACAATACTACCTACAAAATTGCCAGTAAACCCACCTGCAAAAGAAGTTAAAATGCTTGAAGCAATGAGACCAATAGAAGCAAAATTAGCAGTTTCAGTAGCAGCAAGGAAAAGTGATCCTCCAATTCCAGCTCCTAATCCACATAATGCTCCAGATATCATGCCTCCAATATATCCTGCAGTAAAAGATCCACCATTTGCTTCATTAATATAACCATTTATTAATGAGCCAGCTCCAGCTCCTAATAAAATGCCACCTAGAATTCCACCGATTCCAGTAGCACATAACACAATTCCACTTATTATTTCAAAACCACTAATTAACCATGCTAACCATTTAGGCATATGCCCACTAGGATCAGCATACATAATAGGATTATTGCCACAATAAGTATAAAGATTAAGACCATTAATTGAGTTTGGATCTAAATATTCAATATTATCCGGAGATATAAATCTACAAGTACTTGAATCATAATATCTGCTATTTAGATAATATAATCCTATTTCTTCATCATAATAATATCCTCTATATCTAAATGGATTAATGTGACCAATTGAATTTAATTCTAAATCAACTTTATTTTCTTGGTTAAGAACTATGTGATTTCCAAATCCATCATATATATAAGAGCAAATAATGTTTCCTTCACTATCTATAATTGATGTGATATCTCCAAGGATATTTCTTATATATAAATATGATTTAGTTCCACTACTACTAGTATAATCAAATCCTACTAATTTGTTAAGTATATATCTAAAATTAATTTTTCCTTTATTATTACTCATTTGTAGTATTTGATTGTTATTTAGTATGTATGTTGTCTCTTCATTATTGATTATCTTTTTATTTCTTATTCCTTTTTCATCATATTCATAAATAATATTATCATTAATTTTAAGTAATTTATCATTATCCCATTTTAAATTATTTCCCTTATATAATATTGGTCTAAATAAATTATCATATTGTATTTCATCATTATTGATTGATAATAAAATATCTTTATATTCACAATCATAAATATATTCTTTTGTGTTTATTATTTCATTTGTTTGATTATTATATTCTTTTATTAAATTAATATTTCCTATTTCATTATATTGATATGTTATTTTCTTATTTAGTTTTGGATTTATTTCTTCAATTAATCTATTTAATGAATCATATTTATATTTTATTATTGTTTCATCATCTTTAATAGAAATAATATTACTGTTTTCATCATAATCATATTTATTTGTTTCTATATAATTGTAGATTAACACCTTAATTAAAGCGAAAATTACCAAATTAAATTAAGTTCA
>URVS01000292.1 GCA_900551385.1 uncultured Mollicutes bacterium
AATAAATATGATAACTCCTGAAGAAAAAATAATAGATTATTTAAGTAAAAAAATTATTAAAAATAGTTCACCATTTAAAGAAATATTACTAGATGCAATTAAAGATAGTTATAATAGATTAATTTCTCCTTCAATAGAAAATGAAATAAGAAATGATTTAACTACTAAAGCTGAAGAAGCCTCAATGAATGTCTTTAAAGAAAATTTACATCAATTATTATTACAAGCACCAATGAAGAATAAAGTAGTTTTAGGATTTGATCCTGGATATGCTCATGGTTGTAAAATAGCAATTATTGATCGTACTGGAAAACTCTTAGATACAACAGTAATTTATCCAACTGAACCAAGAAAAGAAATAGAAAAATCATCATTAATATTATCTCGTTTAATAAAAAAATATAATGTCGATTTAATTGCATTAGGAAATGGTACTGCATCAAGAGAATCAGAAAAATTTATTAGAGATTTATTATCTACTTTGAAATTAGATAATTGTCAATATGTGATAGTTTCTGAATCTGGAGCGTCAATTTATTCAGCTTCACCATTAGCTAAAAAAGAATTTCCAGATTTTGATGTTAATTTAAGATCAGCAGTTTCTATTGCTAGAAGATTACAAGATCCTTTGGCAGAACTAGTTAAAATCACTCCTGAATCAATTGGAGTAGGTCAATATCAGCATGATATGAATCAAAAAAGATTAAAAGAAGTATTAGGAGGAGTTGTAGAAAATTGTGTTAATACAGTAGGTGTTGATTTAAATTCAGCCTCAAGTTCGTTACTTGAATATGTTTCAGGAATTAGTCCAACTCTTGCTAATAATATTGTCTTATACCGTGATAATAATGGTGAATTTAAATCAAGAAATGATTTATTAAAAGTAAATAAATTAGGACCTAAAGCATTTGAACAATGTGCTGGATTTTTAAGAATACAAGGTAATAATCCTTTAGATAATACATCTGTTCACCCTGAATCATATCCAATAACTTTAAATTTATTAAAAAAATTAAATATTTCACTTAATGAATTAGGAAACGAAGAATGTATTAATAAATTAAACAATATTAATAATGTTTCATTGTTAGCAAAAGAATTAAATGTTGGTGAACCAACATTAGTTGATATCATTGAAGAATTAAAAAAGCCAGGTAGAGATATAAGAGAAACAGCGGAAGAAAGTATTTTAAGAAGTGATGTAATTGATATTACTGATTTAAAAGAAGGCATGATTTTAAAAGGAACTGTTAGAAATATTATGGATTTTGGTTGCTTTGTTGATATAGGAGTTCATGTTGATGGCTTAGTTCATATTTCTGAATTATCAAATAAATATATAAAACACCCTCTTGATGTAGTTTCAGTAAATCAAATAGTTAAAGTAAAAGTTATTTCTATTGATGTGAATAAAAAAAGAATTGGTTTATCTATAAAACAAGCTGAATAATTAAATATTAAAAATAAATTTTTATACAAAAAAACACCTAGAAATCCAAAATATCTAGGTGTTTTAATTATCTTAATTATTCTTTAACGAGTAATTCTTTAATTTCAATTTCATGTTGAATTTTTTTAATAAATTCTTCTAATGAAACATTAATTTGTTCAGTTGTTTGATATCTTCTATATGTAATAGAATTTTCTTCACATTCTTTATCACCAATAACTAATGTATAAGGAATTTTATGCATTTGTGCATCTCTTAAACGATAACCAAGTTTTTCTTCACGGTCATCTACTTCACATCTTATACCGAATGATTCAAATTTATTTGCTAACTCTAAATGCTTTAATAATCTATCTATCCTATATATTTGCTAACTCATAAGCTTTTTGATTATGAACTTTTGCTACTGGTAATAATTTTAATTGAACAGGTGCTAACCAAAGTGGGAATGCTCCTGCAAAGTTTTCAGTGATAATACCAATAAATCTTTCAAGAGAACCAAAACATGCTCTATGTATCATAACAGGAGTTTTCTTTTCTCCATTTTGATCAATATATGTACAATCAAATCTACCAGGTAATTGCATATCTAATTGAACTGTACCACATTGCCAAATTCTATTCATAGAATCTTTTAATTTAAAATCAAGTTTAGGACCATAGAAAGCACCATCACCAGGAATAGAATAATTTAAACCAAATATAGAATAAACATAATCATATAAAGAAAGAATACGAGATACTTCATCACCAACTTGATCTTCTCTTAATAAAATATGAGCATCGTCTTGAGTAAAACCTCTAACTCTAAATAAACCATTTAAAGCACCACTTGCTTCATATCTATGAACTAAACCTAATTCTGAATATCTTAAAGGTAAATCTTTATAAGAATGTAAATCATTTTTATAAACTAAGATAGCTCCTGGACAGTTCATTGGTTTAATTGCGTAAGTTCCATCTTCAACATTAATAGTAAACATATCTTCTTTATAATGATCCCAATGTCCTGAAGTTTCCCATAATTGTCTATTTAACATAATTGGAGTAGAAATAGTTAAATATCCTCTTTGACGATGTAAATTTAACCAAAAGTCTTCAAGAGTTCTTTTTAAAACAAA
>URVS01000293.1 GCA_900551385.1 uncultured Mollicutes bacterium
TGAAAACTTTCTAAAATCAGCATTTTAAAAAGATAATCTTCATTTAAATTTAAAGCTCCCCATTCATTATCGTGATAAAAAACATATTTCTTATTTTTAAGATTACACCAAGAACATCTAACCATATTTTTCTAATTCTAATAAATTAATTTTATTATTAATTCCTCCTCCATAACCTACCATTTTATTATTAATACCTATTACTCTGTGACATGGCACGATTAAACATATTGGATTCCAACCCACTGCTTGACCTACTGCTTGTGATGACATTCTTTTTATTCCTCTTTTATCACTAATAATTTTAGCAATATCACCATAAGTAATAGTTTTTCCATAAGGTATAGATTTAATTATTGATAAAACTTCTTTTCTAAATGGAGTTAGATTATCTATTTTATATTCAATATCAAAATTAGGATTTTTACCTGAAAAATATATATCTAGCCATTTTTTTGTTTGTTTAAATATTTCTAAATCTTTTTGTTGATAATTATTTATATGTTTGTTTTCATCAGAAGAATTTTTAAACCATAAACCAGTTAAGACGATACCATCACTACTTAAAATAATATCATCAAATTTATCTGGAGTTTTATAATAATCAATATACATTTACTTCACCTAAAATAATTATAAATGATATATTTATTTTTTGATATTGTTAATTAAATTTTTAAAAGAAATTATAATCATTAATAACTTAATTAATATACTTGAAATAATAATTAGAATAATTTTTTTGTTTCAATAAATATGAATAATTTACTGAAGCATAAATTATAATTTTATTATCTATAATAAGTAAAAGATAAGGTCTTAAATATTTTGAAGTAATAAAATATAATTCGCATAAATCTATATAAATAATATTTATTTTTCAAAAGCTTATTCATAAAGTTTCTTAATTATAATTAACAATAACTTTATTATCTAAATCATTAGCAATATCTTTACCTTCATATAAAGATAAATGCGAATTATTAAAATTAATTATTCCTTGATCTTTAATAGCGTTAGTATCATACGCTAGATAATAATATTTAGCATCTATTTTTTTTGTTTCAAAAATAAAATTATTAAATGTAACATTATGATTATTAAAATAAATATCTGTACCATTAAACATCATAAAATTAGCGCTTATTTCTTCAGTAACAATATGATCTTCAATTAAAATATCATCAGTTATATTTAAATTATAAAATTCAAAAACTACATTTAAATATTTACAATTAATATAATTATTTTTTGTAGATTTAACATTATGATAAACAGTATTAGCAATGTTAGTTGCATTAATTATATTATCTTCATAAATAGATTTACTATCAAATACACGATATATTTTATCAGTTGTAATTGTATTTTTTTTAAATGAAAATTCTTCTCCAGTATTAGAAATAGTATAAAGACTTGATTGATTAATAGTTTCAAATTCATTATTTACTACATTTATATTATTACCATTATCTGCATGTGAATTATGGCAAAATATTGTATATAATTTATCTTGATAACTAGCATCAATTTTTATTTTATTATTTGTAAAATTAACTGTATCAGCTTTGCCATAAAGAAATAAATAATTAGCTGAATACATTTCAATTACATTATCAATATAACTAATATTATATACAGGTGATAATTGATATCCAACTGTTAAGCCTACTACTCTTGGTCCAAGTTCTTCATTAGGCTTTCCACCAATAATATAATTATTTTTTAAAACAACATCTTTAATATATCCTCCACCAGTTTCATTAGGATATAAACTAGTATCTCCACCAGCAAAAATAGCAATTACTTCGTCTTTACAATTTGAATATATTTTATTGTTTTCTATTTGAGCATTATAACAACCTTTTTTATAAATATCTCTTAACCCTATTCCTCCACCTTCAACAGTTGAAGAATGATTTTCTAAAACACAATTTAATACTTTAACATTTTTCCAACCAGTAAAAAAATCAATCATACCAGAAGAAGAATATATTTTTGCTTCTTGAGGTAAATAAAAACTACAATAACTAATAATTAAATTATCAACATCTCTAGCGGATAATAATCCTAATAATGGATCTTGTAATTTTTCATTAACACAAACAGTAACTTGAAAACCAAATATATTAATATTTTCAATATCATTATGAACATAAAATAAACAGCCATTATTTGTTCCACTTGGACTATAATTTTCTATACATGAAAAAGTTGCATTATAAGCATAATACCCTTTATTAGAAATAAATATATCAAAATTATCATTAACTAAATAATATCTTTTTGGTAAATAAATATTTACATATTTTAATTTTTCAGTAAAATGATTAATATATGTATCAATGTATTCATTTTTATAACCCATTTGATAAACATTAATAGTTGAATTAAAACAAATATATTTTAATGATTTAGTTTTTTCTTTATTAGAAATTATTAATTCATTATCATTTTCAAGATATTCTTCTACAATAAAATAACCATTTCCACCATCAAATTCTTTATAATATCCTTTAGTTAATATCATTGTTCCTATTTCATTATTTAAAGCATCTTCAACATTATTT
>URVS01000294.1 GCA_900551385.1 uncultured Mollicutes bacterium
GAATTTTTCGATGTAAAGGCTAATAAAATAAGTGAAGCTATGTAAGGTAACATTCTAAATAATTCAGGGGTGACACCATGTTGAGCATTTAAGCTAATATTAAATAATTCTTTGAAAAAATCATAATAAATAAAACTTAAAGACATAAATAATGAGAACACAATAGAAATAATAAATATTCTTAAAGGCTTCCATTGACCAAATATCATAACTGCAAGAGCTAAGAAACCAAAGCCTGCAACACCATCTGTTGAATTCCAATAAGAAGAAGTAGGAATAATATACGCTAAAGCACCTAAACCTCCTAACGCTCCTGAAATTAAAACTCCAACATATCTATAAGCATTAACATTTATACCAACGCTATCAGCAGCAGAAGGATTTTCTCCACATGCTCTTAATCTTAAACCAAATTTTAATTTATATAAAACTATAATAGAAGCAATTAAAATAAATAATCCTAAAAATAAAAATATATTAAAATTAAAATAACCAAAATTATAGACAAAGGCAGATGTGTCATATTTTAAATCGGTTGAAGCTCCGTTAGTAACTTTTTTTACAATGATAATAGAAATTGAAGTAGCTAATAAATTTAAAGCAGTTCCTACTAAAGTTTGGTCAGCTTTAAATTTAATGCAGGCTACCGCTAATAAACCAGAATATAACATTCCTACAATAATTGATGTTAAAATTGTTAAAAGAACTACTAAAAATGGATTTAAGCCTAAACCGTCACCACCTACTAATCTAAGTACTAACAATCCAGCCATACCACCAACAACCATTACACCTTCTAAGCCGATGTTAATTACACCAGATCTTTCAGAAAACATACCTCCAAAAGCAACAAGCATTAATGACATTGAAAAAATTAACATTTGAGAGATTAAAATTAATATTTGATTAACCATTTAAATTATCTCCTTTTTTATCATTTGATTTATTTTTTATTTTTTTGAATAAATTAAATTGAATTTCTTTATTCTCTATTTTTACCAGCATAATTTTAATAAAAGCCACTAATCCGCTTAAATATACAATTAATCCAGTGATAAGATCACTAAATTCTGCAGGGAAAATTGTTTGAGTTAAAGCTTTTCCACCTTGGAATAATAAAGAAGTAAATAATGAAGCAAAAATAACACCAATTGGATTTAATTGGGCAATAAAAGCTACTACAATACCATTCCATGGCATACTTGGTAAGCTAGAAGAAGCTTGAACAGACCATTGTTCAATACCTGCTAAATAATATAAACCTGCTCCTAAACCTGCTAGAGCGCCAGATATTGCCATTGTAATAATAAGATTTCTTTTATCATTCATACCTGCATATCTTGTTGCATCTTTATTTAATCCACTTGCTTTTAATTGATATCCTAAAGTTGTTTTATTCAAAATAATATAAATAATTACAACCATTAATAAAGCAATAATAATAGCAATAGAAAAGTTACTACCTAAAACATCTCTTAAACCAAAATCTGGTAATAATGATGATCCAGTAACTAATTTTGTTTTAGAACCTAACTTTCCATCGACATTATTTGCAAGATATGTTTGGAAAGAATAATTCATAAAAAATAAACCAATCCAGTTACACATAATACCTGAAATAACTTCATTAACGTGGCAAAATGCTTTTAATAATCCTGGTATACAGGCCCATAATGCACCAAATATTGCTGCCATTAATAAACAAACAAACCAATTAGCATTAAATTGTAAAGCAAACATTAATGAAGCAAAAACACCTAAAACATATTGACCAGCTACACCAATATTAAATAAACCAGTTTTATAAGCAAATAAAACACTTAATCCACAACAAATAAGAGGAGCTGCTTTAGCTAAAATATCAAATAAACCTTCTATTCCAAAATAATTAATACCACCACAAATTAAAGTACCAAATTCGATGAATGCATCTTGTGGAGACATACAAATGAGAATAATTAAACCAATAATTAAACCAATTGCAATACAAATTAATGAAGAGAAGATACCATTTAATTTTTTGATATCAAAGTTTTTTAAGCTAAACTTTTTCATTTATTTCTCCTCCTTAAAATCATTTTTAGCACCAGACATATATAAACCTAATTCTTCCATAGTAGTTTTCTTTGGATCGAGTTCACCAACTATTTTTCCATCAAACATGACTAATATTCGATCAGAAACATCCATAACTTCATCTAATTCTAAAGAAACTAATAAAATAGCTTTTCCAGCATTTCTTTGATTAATTAATTGTTTATGGACAAATTCAATCGCTCCAACATCAAGTCCACGTGTTGGCTGAACTGCAATTAATAATTCAGGACTTCTTTCAATTTCACGAGCAATGATAGCTTTTTGTTGGTTACCACCAGACATGCTTCTAACAATAGTAGAAGAACCTTCACTAGATCTAACATCATATTTATTAATTAAATCATCAGAATATTGTTTAATTGCATCTTTTTTTAAGAAACCATATTTAGAAAATTCATTTTTCCAGAAATTTTCTAAAACCATATTTTCTTGAAGAGTATAATCGAGGACTAAACCATATTTATGCCTATCT
>URVS01000295.1 GCA_900551385.1 uncultured Mollicutes bacterium
AATCCAAACTTTGATTAATAATGGAATCAATTGCTTTTTTTAAATACAGATCAGAGTTATTAGCTGCAATTATAACAGAAAATAAAAATTTATCATGAATTTTTATAACCCCCCAAATTTTAAAAAATAATCCAAAAATATATCAAATATATCCATTAATATAATATTATATCTACCAATTATAATAAATCTTTTGATGGTGTAAATTATGAAAAAACTATACTTATTATTAATCATATTAATTTTATTAATGGTAGAGGTCAATTTATACAATTATAATGGTTTTGACTTTAATTCAAACAAAATAGAATTTAATGGTACCAAGTTTAATCTGCCTGAAAATTTCAATGTTGCCAATGAAAGTGAAAATACAATAAGCCTCTACGATAAAAGTGACAATATAACCATAAATATGACTCATTTAAATGATAATATTTCAATTAAAACCTATTTCCAAAAAGCCCTAAAAGATAATTTTACAGTAAGTAACGAAACTCAAAAAATAGATAACATCACCCTATATGTAACATATCGTGAAACAAATTATACCAATTCAACACAGCTATTTTTTGAAAAAGACAACACAAATTATCGTATGTGGATACTGAACTATGATAATAAAAATGAATATTCTTCAAAAATAGCTGCTGAAATCATTACAAGTTTAAGACCCGCAAATCAAGGATATATAGGTTAAAAATACCTCCAAATCCTTATTTTATTGCAAATCTATTTTTTCTTTTATTTTGAACAAACAATTTCTGAATAAAATCCAGAGAATCATCAACATTCAAACATTTTAATGTTTCATCAATTTTAGGAAAATAAAGGGATTCATTTGGAATAACATTATAAATAAACACATCACTTACATAATTATTAAGACTTTCAGACTCTGTTTCGCTAAAAGCCCCCAGATAATCTTTAGTAAAAAAAACATCCTTTTGAACAACCTGTACAGGATTGCCGCTTAAAAAAGAATTGGAAAATCCTTTACAGTTAGGAGGAACAAATGCATTATTATCTACAATAGAACCAGAACCCAAAACCGCACCAGAAGATATATAAGCTAAATGACCTAACCACACATGATCTCCAATAAGAACAGAACCCGGAAAATTAATCCTTTGTTTAGTCTTGGATGAATATATTGGATAAGCAAAAGAAGTTCTAATATTTGTACCGCTACCAATATTGCAATCATCACCAATAACTAAATTTTGATGTTCCTGAACATTGATGTTTAAAGGAGCAGTCATATTATTATCACGACCGAAAAAGACAACTGAATCATGATAAACCTGCAAATTCAAAGGATATTGTGAATTAGGAGCGGAAGATAAATAAACTAACGAATTATTACCTTCAAAACGTATATTTGCATTAACTAATTTTACATCACGTTCACAATAAAATAAATTGCCTTTGCCTCTAAAAGTAATATTTGAATTAACAAATTCAGGCTTACCAATAAAATTATTCTGTTTTAAATTTTCAATTTGATCAATATTGCTAACTGACTCCATAAAAACCACAATAATTATTTTTTAATTGAATTTAGAATCGCATCCAATTTGTTTTCAAGATTATCCATTCTTCTTTCCAGATTATCTCCACTATTTACTAAAGAACCTGTTTTTTTAGCAACAAGACAGGTATCACACCAAGGTTTAGCATCGGCATTTGTAGAAACATGAATAACTTCAAAATCAACATATTTGGCTAATGCACTCATACCGTCCTCATAAAAACGATAGCAGTCAGTATCTGCATCACCATGTTTAGATCCACCACTAGGAGCAATAATACAGCAAAAACCACCAGGTCTTAAAACTCTGTCAATTTCAGCCATTGTAAGCCAAAAGAAACCTAAATGTTCAAAAAACTGACCTGAAACAACAACATCATAGCTATTGTCTTCAACTTCATACCAATTGTAAATATCATCAACAACAATATCCACATTAGCCCCTTTTTCAAAATCTAAGCCCTGATAAGTCCAATTAGAACTATTAAAAATAGATTTATAATTATAATTAGTACCACTTGTATCTAAAGAACCAACATCCAATATATCTAAAAAATCATTATCATTAAGATAAGTATTTTTAAACCAACTCATTTTATCATGACTAGACTTATGCATGTTATCACCAATTAATTCTCTCTAAAATTAAGACTGAATTATACCAATTTTATTCAACCTTTGATATAAATTATATCTATTACAATTATTTTGTTTTCTAGATATAAAAACATTATCTAATTACATTAAAAAATATTAAAATTATAAGTTTTCTTCTAATTTTTTCTTTAAAAACATATTTTCTTTTCTTAAAACTATTAACAAATTCAACAATATGTTTAAGCTGATTAAATTTATCTGAATAATAAGAATTTTTATAATGTGTTCTGCCAGAACTCCAAATATGAGATTCCTCAGCAAAATAATCTCCCAAAAACCTAATTAATCAACTAACAATAAACTATTCATTAATTTTTTTTAAAATTGAGGATGTGACGCAAAATTTTTAGTTGTTTTTTGTGTTTTTAATTTTTTGATA
>URVS01000296.1 GCA_900551385.1 uncultured Mollicutes bacterium
ATGTGATTTGTGGAAAAAGGCAAAAACTGGTGAATTAAATCCATATGATGCATTAAGTAGAGTTAAAGAGATAAACAATCAAAGTACAGAAGTAAATAATAAAGTTAATACAGAAAAGATAAATGCAATTAATTACTTGGAAAAACATCCAAATCTTAATAAAACATTAACAGATTTAGGAATTGATGAAGACTTTAATACATATGAGTTAGATGGAGGAGGTCCTAATATTTCCAAATTTAATATTTATTATTAAAAGTAATATCTATTAATCTTTTTATACTTTTTTTTAAACTAAATCAACTACTCTTATAATTAAACTAATATATCATTAAATATATAGATTATATTGTCTAATTAAAAGAAAAAATGGGTTTTTGATTAACATGGATTTAAATTTTGATTTTACAGAAAAAAGAATAATAATTACGTCCTTTTTCTGTGTAGCATTCATAATTGCAAATCTTATCACAGTTAAAATAATTGATGTTAACTTTTTAAGTATGCAAACTCCTGCGGGAGTACTTATATATCCATTAATTTATATTTTAACCAATGTGATTACGAATGTTTACGGAGAAAAGGCAGCACAGAGAACATTAATTTTAGGTATTGCAACAAATGTTTTATTTGTATTTATGACAACATTAATACTAGTATTACCATCACCTAGTTTTTATACTGGTGATTCAAGTCTAGCATTTGTATTTACACAAACTCCTAGAATACTTATAGCATCATACTTCAGTTATCTTATGGGTAACTTAACAACTGCAAAACTCACAACTATTGTAAATAAGGGTAATTCTTTATTACGTGTGAAAAACCTTGGTGCTATTTTCACTGGTGAATTAGTTGATAACATAATATTCATTGGTCTATCATTTATTGGAACTGTGGCTATTGTGGATGTTGTAATAATGATATTCAGTCACTGGATTATTAGTATTGTATGGAACATAATTGCTCAACCATTTACTGAAAAAGTAACATCTTGGGCAAAGAAAGGAAAAGTTGAAGAAATATAAAACTTTTTCCTTCTTTTTTTTAATAAAAAAAATAGTTTTTTTAATTTAAGGTTACATTACCTACATATATTGCATTTTCTGGATTAGATGAAAAGGCACTGTCAAATATGTAAATTTCAGCTCTTGCAGGAGTTGTACTTGAACTACTTGTTGTAGCAGTACCAGAAACTTTAATTAACTGGTCTTTTGTAGGATTATTTATATTCCATACAAGAGGACTTTTACCTATAACAGCATTATTAGAATCATAGAATATAACCTGCATCTCTAAATAATCATAATCTATTTTTGGTGTTAAATCACATGAAACTGTATACATGGAATAACCTTCACTAACAATAGAAATATCAGATACTTCTAAATTATTAGATATGTTATTACTATTATTTTGATTAGAAGTATTAACAGTGTTGGTTGAACTTATCAATGAAAATAAACCTACAACAGCAACACATATTACTATTAATCCAATAATTAATGCAAATACATTTTTTTCTCGCATATAACAAACCTCCTTTTAAATAAAAAGAAAAAAAATTCTTTTAATATGTATATTATATTATGTTGTTACGTATTAATTAATTTTATTAGATTAAATTCATTTTATAACAAACAATATAAAAAAGAAAGATATTTCTCACTAAAAATAAATCAAGATATTACAAATCATTTTAATGGGATTTACATCAAACAAGTATATAATCAAGATATTTCTATAAATAGCAATAATTTTAAATACTTATTTTAATACAATAAAATTAAATAATACTACTTAATAAACTATAAATTATAATATAAAGTTATTAAAACTTTTATAAAAAATAGTAAGGAGAAAATTATGAGAGAAAAGAATATTTTAATTATAGTTATAGGAATTATAGTTGTATGTAGTTTAGTAGTAGGTGTGGGCATGTTATTAACTAATAATACAACACAAGAGAATAATACCACAGTAAATAATACTACTTCTAATATAACAATGAATAATACTACTAGTAATCAAACACCAAACACGACAGATACCAAAGTAACATCACAACAAGATAATACTCAAAAACAACAAACTACCTCTAAAAAGTCCACATCAAATAAAGACAGCACGCCTACAAAAGGAACATATAAAGGAGTAGAATATGAATTACCTGATAAATATCCATACTACAGTCCACAGGCAGGAAAAACATATCATAATAAAAAAGAAGCATATAAAGATATGAAAGATGCAATAGATGGTGGAATTGCAGATTAAATGTATATGATGGATTAATATTCCATCTTATTAAGTATTTTTTACTACTTAAAATATTAAGTTTCAATAATCAACATATTTAAGTTTATATTAATAGAAAATAAGTATTTTTTTTTAAAAAGAGAAAATTTAGTTAAGGAGGTTATGATTTATCTTTTAAGATTTTTAACCTCTTGTGTAAATAGTGCTAGAACTTCTTCTTCTAATCCTTCTACGAATTTTAAAGATCCAGCTACTTCATGGCCTCCACCATCTGCTCCAGCTTGTGGAATTTCTTCT
>URVS01000297.1 GCA_900551385.1 uncultured Mollicutes bacterium
TTTTGAAATTTGCCTGCACCTCTGGGTCGGTGCTATTCATAGCTTCATCAATCGTTGCTTCAATATTTTCCCGTACATCAGCTAATGACATACCGCCAGCCTTTGCACCAGCCTTTAATGCTTTTTTAATATCTCGTTTTTTTAACCCTATCATTCGAACCAACTCCCTAAAATGAGTTAATCTTCTTTTTCAAAAATTAAATCAATCTTTCGCATACAACCTTTTGCGTCAATTTCTGTAGGTATAAAACCAACATAGCGATACCCATTTTCTGCATAGCTATTTATAACTTCCTTATGTTTATCGGTGCAAAGGAACACAACACCTTTCGCAGTATAATCAATTTCTAAATATTCATATTTTTTCATTTTTCCTCATTTCCTTTCTCTTTCATATTTTCTCTACGCTTTTTGATTGCCTTATTTCTTAAAGGAATACCAACGCCCAATATCAATCCTACTACCAAAATAGTCAAGTCCATAAGCACACCTCTCTTTTCTAAAACTCTTTTTTCTTTAGTATTGTTAAGCTAATAAGATAGGAGATACCTAAAATAACAACTGAAAGCAATAAAAATAATATTATATATACTAGTGGTTCAAATTTAGGTAATTTATTTATTAAGACATATAAATCTATTCCTAAATATTCAGTAGTTTTTATAAGAAGCAGTCCTATAACAAATATAAATCCCATTACACCTATGATAGCAATTCTTCCTTTTTCTCCACCAAATTTCAAGATAAAAGGAAGCATGATTGATAAAATCAATAAAATAGTAGGAAATAAAGAACCTGCTGTTAAAAAAATTTCATTAAAACTGCCTGTTTTTGTAATACCAATAACAACTAAACTAATAACAGTTCCCAACAACAAAAACATTATTCCTGAAATCAATCCAAAAATATATTTTTCCAGTACATAATCTTTTCGTGTTATCGGTAAAGAAAATAAAAAAGCATTTCCATTATCAAATTCATCATAGCTAATTGAACTCAATGAGAATAATGCCCCCACAAAACCTAAGAAACCAATCGGAAACGAAGTCCCCGGAGATACTATTATCATTATTATAGATATAGCAGTAATAGTCATAAAGAAGTTTTTCTGTCCTTTCAGCAATTTAAAATCTTTAATCAATAAACCTTTCATTATTCAACACCTCTAATCATCATTGTTATTACTTCGTCTATATTTCCTTTTTCAATCGCCATTTGAGGATAATTTTCAGCATAATATTGTTTTTGATTAGTTAAACAACTATATCCATAGCTTTCTTTTTTTGTACGTAAAATATATTGTCTATCTAATTTGGAATATTCTTCTTCATCAACTTTAAGTAGTGCATAATCGCTTAGTAAAACATCAGTATCTTCGTGCATAATTACTTTTCCTTGATGTATCATATAAAGGTCATCACATAAAGTTTCTAAATCACTGGAAATGTGAGAACTAATTAAAATAGAGCGTTCTTCGTCTTTTTCTATAAAATCTCTTAGCATTTCTAACAATTCATCTCTAGCTATTACATCTAATCCCGCCGTTGGTTCATCAAGAATTAACAACTTTGCATTGTGTGAAACAGCAACTAAGACTTTTACTTTCGCTTTCATACCAGTTGAAAAATCTTTTATTCTTTTATTTCGTGGAAGCTGAAACTTTTTAACTTGTTCTATAAAAAATGATTTATCAAAATTTTGATATAAATTATCAATAATAGGAATAATATCATTGATTGTTAAATATCCACTAAAGCCAGAGTCCGAAAGAACTACTCCCAAATCTTGCTTGTCTTTTGCAGTAAAATCTTGTAATGACTTTCCAAGAATATTGATAGTTCCACTATCAAAGGAAATTAGCCCTAAAATAGCTTTAAATGTTGTGCTTTTTCCTGCACCATTTTGACCAATCAAACCAGTTACATGACCTTTCTTTACTTCAAGAGAACAATCAAGCGAAAAGTTTTCATAACTTTTTTTCAAATGCTCAATTTTTAACATATCTAACCCTCCAAAATTAACTCAAATAGTTTTTTTATATCTTCATCACTGATACCGTAACATCTGCCTTTTTGAATAACTCGTTCTAAATCACTTTCTAATTCCTTTTTCTGTTCCTCTAATAAAAGCTCTGTATTTGTAGCAGTAACATATGTTCCTTTTCCATGAATTGTTACCGTAAACCCCTCGTTTTCCAAGCTATCATATGCTTTTTTCACAGTTAGAGCACTTATTTTTAATTCTTTTGCAAGAGAACGAACAGACGGAAGATTATCATTTTCTTTTAATTTTCCATTCCGAATTAAAGCTTTAACTTGTTCTACTATTTGCTCGTAAATAGGTATCATTGAAGAATGGTTTATAATAATTTTCATCTCACAGCTCCTTTCTGTATAAACAGTATATAACAGAGTAACGCTGTTGTCAAGTGTTATATGGTGTTTGTACAGAAAGTGAAGCGTGCAAATCTCATTTAGGAAATGCACGCTATATAATTTATCCTACAATCTTCCAGTTACTATCCTTATGTAGCACAAGCTCATACTGCG
>URVS01000298.1 GCA_900551385.1 uncultured Mollicutes bacterium
GTGAACTTTTTTTCTTCTCTAATAAAATCAATTAATTGAATAGAAATTTTTTTATTATATAGATTTCCATTAAAGTTAAATAAATTTACTTCCAAAATAGGTTTATTTAATTCATTAATTGTTGGATGAACACCAACATTACATATTGCTTTATATTCTTTATTATCAAGCAAAACTTTAGATGCATAAACACCATATTTTGGTACAACATAATCATTAAAATCAATATTAGCGGTAGGGTAATTATGATTTTTTCCAAAATGAAAACCATTATTTACCACTCCACTTATTTGATATGGATAACCTAGTAATTTATTAGCCAAAATCATATTACCTTCTTTTAATAATTTAATAATATATGATGTCCCAATTTTTAAATTATCATATTTTAATTCTTCAACTACATCTACTTTAAAATTATATTTTAATAAAGTTAATTTATTTCCTTTTGCATCTTTACCAAAAGAAAAATCTTCTCCAATTACTACTTCTTTAATATTAAAATTATTTAATAAAAAAGATATGAATTGATTTGGCGATAAATTCATTATATTATTATCAAATTTTAAAACTAGAAGATAATCAATCCCTATCTTAGATAAAATTTTTTGTTTATCTTCTATAGTAGTTATGACGTTTTTGTTCTTTAAATTAATATTATTTGAAAAATCAAATGTTAATACACAAGATTTATATTTAGATTCTTTGGCTTTATTAATTAATCTTAAATGGCCTAAATGTAAACCATCAAAGTAGCCTAAACAAATACATACTTCATCACTTACTAAATTTTTATCATTATAATTAAATATTATTGTTTGCATCAAATAAACCTCTTTTAGAATAATAATATCCATCTTCTTTTTTTTCATAAATCGCTAATGCTTCTTTTTTTTCATTAATTAAAAGTAACATCTTTTTACCATGTAAAGATAATTTATTACCATTTCTAATCTTTTTTTCTATCTCTTTATCAACTATTAATGTAGGTAAATCTAACATTTCTACAATAGAAATTGAATCATTAATTGTTAATTCATTAACTTTTTTTGCCATATTTAAATCAAATTTATCAATATTTGTTCTTATTAATTTCACTAAATGTCCAACAGTAGATAATTTAATTGCAATATCTTTAGCTAAAGTTCTTATATATGTTCCTTTTGATACTTTACATTTAAAAGTTAAAAAAGGTTTATTATATTCAATCAATTCAATAGAAAATATTTCTATATCACGTGGTTTTCTTTCAATTTCAATACCTTCTCTAGCTAAACTATATAATGGCACTCCATCATGTTTTAATGCAGAAAACATTGGTGGAATTTGTTGACTTTTGCCTAAGAAACTATTTAAAACATTTTTTATTTCTTCTAATGAATAATTTAAAACATCTTTTTTATCTATAATATTTCCTGTATTATCTAGTGTATCTGTTTCTTCACCTAATTTAATAGTTGCAAGATAAGTTTTATTATAATGTTCTAAAAAAGGAATAATTTTAGTAGCTTGCCCTAAACATACAATCATTAAACCTTCTGCAAAAGGATCAAGTGTACCAGAATGGCCAACTTTTTTAGTGTTAAATAATCTTTTTACTTTTGCACATATATCAAAAGAAGTCCAATTAGCTTCTTTATTAATTAAAAAAATACCGTTCATTTATTTATCTTTCACCTTTTATTTATTATAATAAATTTATAACTTTAAATAAAGTTTTATTATTAAAGGAGACTATTTTATGTCATTAAAAATATATAGAATTATTAGTTTGAACGTTTGACAATGTATTGTTTTTGTGGTATTATGTAAACATACAAACGTTTAAAAGAAGGTGATATTGTGGCTACAGTTCAGACGCTAGATAAGATCAGACTAAGTTTGGAAAGACATTTAGGAAAGAAGATAATATTAAAGGCTAACAAGGGGAGAAAACAAGTTATAACAAGAAGAGGTGTGCTTGAAAAAGTATATCCAAGTGTTTTTGTTGTAAGATTAGATGACAGTCAAAATGGATACTCAAGAGTATCATATAGTTATTCAGATTTATTGACAGCAAATGTTAAGTTGCAAGTATATAGAGATAAAGATAAGTTAAATGTAAGTTAAAATTATACCTATTGAAAATAGGTGTAATTTTTTTTTTGTTCTTTAAATATAAATATAATGTGATAATTTATATATTTAAACAGGGGGGACAAATTATGGAATTAATAAAAGATGTTATAAAAATTGATAACAGAATTGACTTTGGAAAATTTCAAACGTTTATAGAATCAGAAGCGGTAGTTCCGGACAAAAAATCAGACGTATATGATATAGTAAAGACAGAAGGGTACATAGCTCTCAAAAAAATAGAAGTTGCTGATGGAAAGATAGTGTGCAGAGGAAGTTTTAATTATAATGTAATATATATTACCGATGATAAGAATACTGTATCAAATGTAGATGGTAAAATAGACATAAATGAAGTTATTGATAAAGATAATGTAACTCAAGATATGGAATATATGTTATATC
>URVS01000299.1 GCA_900551385.1 uncultured Mollicutes bacterium
GATTGAAATTTCGGAACCAACTTCCAAATCTCCAAATTTATAAACATCGCCTACTGTACCAGTACCAATATTAATGTTTAAATATTTAGGTAAAGAATCCACATTTCCTTCAACTTTAACACAATCCTTTTCTTTTTGTAGAACAATTCCTTTTTTATTTATGTATTCTTCACCAATATAATGAATTGGTACTGTAGATATAACTTTTTCACCATCAGATACTTCTTCTAAGTCTAAGTGGATAATTTTATTTGTTACAGGATCTCTCTGCATCTCTTTTATTAATGCTTTATGTTCCTTACCATTATAGTTAACATTCATAACCCCAAATTGACCATTAGCTGTAACTTCGTCAACTAAATCCATTTCTCCAATTTCAAACATAAAGTTATTAATATTCTTTCCATATAGTACTCCAGGTATTTTACCTCTTCTGCGGCATTTCTTAGCACTTTTAGCAATACTGCAATCTCGTTCATTTAATTGGATTATTGACACGATATATACCTCCTTAATTACTTTCTTATGTAATTATTCTCAATTTTAATTATTTTTATTCATTGATATTTTTTATACCAGCATTTGATTAAAATAACATGTAGTAAAGCTACAATTCTGCATATACTATCTTTATAAAACCTTTATATTTTTATTTAAAGAATCATTTATCAACTTACTTGAAAGAAGGTGTACTTTTTGTATAAATTTGATCAAAATGAAACTCCTTTATTTGATGCATTAATGGAGTATGTAAATAGAGATACATTACCTTTTCACGTACCTGGACATAAGAAAGGTGTTGGCATTGATGAAGAATTCAAGAATTTCATTGGAGAAAATCCTTTTAAAATTGACGTAACAGTCTTCAAACTAGTGGATAGTCTTCATCACCCAACAGGACCAATAAAAAAAGCCCAAATGTTAGCAGCTGATGCCTATGGCGCTGATGCTTCCTTCTTTTCAATTCATGGAACCTCTGGTGCAATACAAGCCATGATTATGTCAGTAGTATCTGATGGTGATAAAATAATAGTTCCAAGAAATGTCCATAAATCAGTTACTGCTGGAATAATCTTAAGTGGTGCTATTCCAATATTTATGCAACCTGAATTAGATAAAAAATTAGGAATAGCTCACGGTGTATCACCAGAGACTGTGGAAAAAACCTTAAAAGAAAATCCTGATGCTAAAGCAGTGCTTTTAATTAATCCAACATATTATGGCGTGGCCACAGACATAAAAAAAATTGTTGAAATAGTTCATGGATACAATATTCCATTAATTGTTGATGAAGCCCATGGCCCTCACTTGGCATTTTCAAAAGAATTGCCTATATCAGCCTTAGAAGCTGGTGCTGACATTTGTTCACAAAGCACCCATAAGATTATTGGTTCCCTTACTCAAGCATCATTAATACATGTAAAAAGTAAATTTGTAACTCCTAATAGGGTGCAAAGAAATCTTAATCTTTTACAGACAACGTCTCCTAGTTATATACTAATGGCATCTTTAGATTGTGCACGTAGACAAATTGCACTTCATGGTGAAGTTTTATTAAATAAAGCTATTGAATTGGCTAATTATGTTAGAAATGAAATTAATAAAATACCTGGATTCTATTGCTTTGGTAAAGAAATCCTTGGAAAACCAGGCTCTTTTGCCTTTGATCCTACTAAAATAACTATTTCTTGTAGAGATTTAGGAATTACAGGATTTCAGTTAGATATGATACTCTCTGAAAAATATGCCATTCAAATGGAGCTATCTGATTTTTATAATGTGCTTGCAGTTGGTTCATTTGGTGATACAAAAGAAGGTATGGATAGACTACTTACAGCTTTAAAAGAAATATCAAAGGAATACTTTGGCATAAATGATCCTATTCCTGATTTCTTAGATATTCCGCCTATCCCTGCCAAAACCGTTAACCCTCGTGAAGCTTTTTATGCTGATAAAAAATCTGTGCTACTTACCGAAAGCCTTGGGAGAATTTCTGGCGAATTCTTACTTGCATATCCTCCTGGAATTCCGCTACTTTGTCCAGGGGAAATCATTACCTCTGACATAATAAATTATGTTCAAGATTTAAAGAGAGCAAATTTATATGTTCAAGGTACTGAAGATCCTACTGTAGAAAAAATTAAAATTTTAAATATTTGAAAATATAGATAGCCTAAAATATTATCGATATTTTAGGCTATGTTATACTATCTTGTATCAATACATTATTTATATACTTATATTAATAATATAGATTTATTTTTAAAAGAATGTTAAAATAATCTAGTATACAATATTTGGAAATAAAGGAGAGAATATTAATTATTCGGGAAAATACAAAAAGCGCCTGAACTTAGTTAATGATGAATTAAGAATTATGAATGATGAATTAATGTAAAAACTCCTTATAGGAGTTTATAAAATTTAATTTATAGAAATTCTTATAGAATTTCTTCATTAATTCATAATTCATCACTCATCATTCATCATTGACTAAGTTGACGAGGATGGG
>URVS01000300.1 GCA_900551385.1 uncultured Mollicutes bacterium
CTTTATAACTTTTTTATTATTCTTAGAAGTCATCATTAAAATATTAAAAACAATCAAACTAATAAACAATAATAATATAATAATTCCACATACCAAATATACAGTCCTATACTTATAATATATATCAATCTTATCAGGTGGGAATTCTGCATCTGCAAGACCAAATAGTTCAAGTTGCAAAACCACATTTATATAAATAAGCATATAATATAATCCAATTAAACTACCCACTCCTAAAGCAACACTAATTCCAATCATGATTTATTCTCCTTCACTTCTTTTAATCTATTTCTAGAAACAAAAAACATTACAATAAACAATATTATTAAAAATCCTATACATATAATTAATGGTAAATAATAAGATTTAAAAGAACTATAATCTTTTATAATATTATTTACTTTATCAAATCCATAAATTACAAATATATTAGTAATTAAAGTTATTAAACATATTGGACTTAATATAAAATAAATTATTCTACATAATTTAATATTTTTTTCTTTTTTAAAGGCAATCATTAAAATATCTAAAATAAATAAAACAAGAAGAATAGCTAATACAATTAATCCGCATATTAAATATACATTATAATATTTATCAAATAATTCTACTTTTTCTGGTGGAAATTCTGCATCTGCAAGGCCAAATAAATTTAATGACAAAGAAAATGGTACCCAAAAATTTATATAGCTAAAACCAAGTAATATTATAAATAAACTGGTTATGGGACGTTTAGCTGAATTTAAAAAACGAATTTGTTTAGTTGCTCATTTCTCCCTCCAATTAATTTATCTAATTTAATTATATATTATGATTAATTAGATTACTAGCCCCATATTTTTAAATATTCTTTTCAAATTGTAATAAATATAATTTATAATAATATCCTTTTTTAGATAATAATTGTTGATGATTACCTTGTTCAAGTATTTTTCCTTTAGCTAAACAAATAATATTATCAGCATGTTGAATTGTTGATAATCTATGCGCTACGATGAGCATTGTACCAATATTTTTCATTTTTTCTAATGAATCTTGAATTAAAGCTTCTGTTTCTGTATCAATATTTGCAGTAGCTTCATCTAATATTAATATTTGAGGATTATGAACAATAGTTCTACTAAAAGATATAAGTTGTCTTTGACCACTTGAAAAATTACTACCTTTTTCACTTACTTCAGTATTTAAACCATCTTTCATTTTTAAAATAAATTTATCAGCGTTAACATACTTAATGGCGTTATTAACTTCTTGTAAAGAAATTGTTTGATCAAACAAAGTAATATTATCTAAAATAGTACCTGAAAAAATAAAAACATCTTGTAACATTTGACCAATTTTACTTCTTAAACATTTAATATCTATTTTCTTTATATCAATATCATCGATTAATATTTCACCTTTTTGTATATCATAATTTCTTACAATCAATGATAAAATTGTTGATTTACCTGAGCCTGTTGCACCTACAAAGGCTACTGTTTGTTTTGGATTAATTACAAAAGAAACATCTTCAAGGACCCAATCTTCATTTTCATAAGCAAAATAAACATGTTTAAATTCTATTTTACCTTTAAATTTATCAATAATTAATGGTTCTTTATCATTAACAATAGTGGATTCCATATCTAAAATATTAAATATTCTTCCACTTGCTACTATACCTGCTTGTAATTTATCAAATTGTTCAGAAATATTTTGAATAGGTCCAAAGAAATTATCTGTATAATTATAAAAAGAAATTAATAAACCAAAATTAAATATTGTACCAAATATTACTTTTCCTTCTTTAACCATTGGGAAACCAATTAAAAAGACTAACGCTATTGCTGAAAAATATAAGAAAGAAATTAAAGGACGATATAAAGCAAAAACAAACATTACATTTCTTTTAGCTTTAACTAAATTTTTATTAGTAACATCAAATTCTTTTTTCTTTTTATCTTCTTGATTAAATGTTTGTATTAATTTCATACCAGAAAGATTTTCTGATAAAAATGTGTTTAAATTAGATATTTGTTTTCTTTCATTTTGAAAAGCTTTTTGTGAATAATGTCGATATATAATAGTTAATATAATAATTAGTACCATTATTAACATCATGTATCCCGCTAGAACATAATTGATCATAAACATATTAACAATAATACCAATTAATAAAAGACTATATTTTAATAAATTAACTAAAACTGTTGTATATAATTCATTTAAAGCATTAGTATCACTAGTAACTCTAGTAACCAATCTTCCTACTGGTATTTTATTTAATTGTTCTTGAGAAAAAGTTTCTATTTTTTCAAACACTTGTTGTCTCAAAGTAAAAATAATATTTTGACCTGCTTTTTGAATAATTATAGTTTCTATATAAGTTAATAACATATTTATTACTATAACTATAAAATAATAAATACAATAAATAAATATTGTTTTTAATGCTCCTTCATATAAATTAGAAACATCTAAAGCATTTATGTATGCACCAATAATTCTAGGTGTTAATA
>URVS01000301.1 GCA_900551385.1 uncultured Mollicutes bacterium
TTGGGCACTATAATTTTCTTTTTAACGCATTAGTAACAGCGTATATAAGAAATGGCCAATCAATCAGTATTCCCTATGCTAAAAATTTTATACTTTCCTAAGCGTTAAAAAAAAGGAGTATTTCTACTCCTTATATAATTCCAGTATGTTCTAGTAAAATTTTTAATCCTATACAGATTAAAATTATTCCACCAAGTAATTCTGCTTTTGATTTAAATTTATCACCAAATATATTACCTATCTTCACTCCACACATTGATATTATAAGTGTTATAATACCTATGAAAATAACAGCTGGTATTATATTTACCTTTAGAAATGCAAAAGTAATCCCTACAGCCAACGCATCAATACTTGTGGCAATTGATAATATAAGCATTGACTTAAAACTTAAATCAGATTCTTCAATCTCTTCTTCGTCATCTTTGCTTAATGATTCTTTTACCATATTGATGCCTATTATAGCTAATAAAATAAATGCTATCCAATGATCAATTGCTTTTATTTTATCTTGGAATCTATATCCCATTAAATAACCTATTAATGGCATTCCAGCCTGAAAAATTCCAAAATATGCTCCAACAATCCCTGCCTTTTTAAGTGTCACTTTTTTCATTCCAAGACCTTTGCAAATGGAAACAGCAAATGCATCCATAGCAAGTCCTACTGATAGAATAATTAATTCAATTAATCCCATATTATTTCCTCATTTCATTAGTATTTGTTAAATTTTATTATTCATTTATCACACCTTACATATTAATTTCAGTTATCTCTCATAAATATAGCTGAAATTGCTATACATAAGTCTTTTTTATAAATAAAAAGAGACTAAGCGTATAGCAAATAAAGCTATACACCAGTCTCATTATTTAAGACAAGCCAGATGTAAACATCAGTATGTTGACTTGCCACGTATCTCGTATACGCCAATTACTCCCTAGTGAGTATAATAACCATTAAATTATATCATAAAATATAAATTTTTCAATAATTTATAAAATATTTATCTATAAGTTGCTTTAGATTTAATTATTTCTATTTTATTTGAATCGTATCCATTTTCTAATAGAAAATAATATAAATCCATCTTACTTAGTTTACATTTAGGTCCAATGATGATTTCCCTAATAATAACATCATTTATATAACCTGAAAAATCAATATTACAATATGCTATAAGTTGATTTTTCCTTAAAATAAATTTTATTGGAGTTATCTTATATCCTTTTATAAATAACTCTTTTTCAAAAAATCTTTTACTTTCACATATACTTATAGGTCCGTTTATTTCTGGATTAAACATCTCTGGATCATATATTATTCTTACTTCCTTTTCTTCACTAAAGGCAGGATTTTTTATTACACAACTGATATTTTCCAATTTAGCAATTAATATTTTACAAAATATATTAAAATTTTCTTTAAAAAATCTATCAAAATCTATGCTATGCTTTTTTTCTATATTGTAATACTTTTTTTCCATAGATTTTATAGAACTTCTAACTATTTCTCCAAGTCTCTTCTTTTGCTTATCCTCTCGATAGATTACTTTTTCCACCAGTATATTTTTATTTTTGACTTGTTTAATTACTTTAAAATCAAATCCAATGGAAAGTCCTTCCCCATCTTGTCCATAAGCTCTCCATTGGCTTAGTTTGTCTTTTTCTTCAGAAAAACATGTACTTAAAATAGGTCTATTATCAAATAAAACTTTATTCATTTCCTCATTGTAATATTCTAAATAGCTTTTATTAGCTTCGTTATTTATGTAATAGTCTTTTAAATTCAAATTAATATTATAATTATTTAATTCTTCTTTAAGAACTTCTTTGATATATTTTTTACTCCAGCGCTTCTCCATATAATCGTTAGTCTTATTTAAATCAGATAATCTTATGCATTTATTTTGCATTATGAGATAAAAAGCATTGATACTACAGTAATGATAAATAAAATTCATCTATGACACATTGCTCCTTTATAACATTTTTATTAAATCTTCTTAAATAATAAAAATAACTTTCTCTTATAAAAATAGTACAGAAATATTTTTCACATTCCTGTACTATTTATATTAATTTTCCTTTATTTTAGAATTGGTTTTCTCAATAATTAAATCATATCAAAAAAACTTACTTGGTCACTTTCTGGCAGTCCCCTTAAACAATCAAATTTTTTAAATAATTCCACTGCTGAATTTCCTATTCTAGCCCTCTTTTTCAAATTATCAATTGAGCTTATAGGTATATCTTCATGAACTGCTTTAAATATTGCTTCTGCTGCAACATTTCCCATCCCTGAAATACTATTTAGTGGTGGTCTTAGTCCATCATCCTCTACTTTAAATTTGTTTGCATCTGATTTATATAAATCCATCGGTAGAAATTTGAATCCTCGTTCATACATTTCTAATACTATTTCTAAATCATCATACATGTCTTTATCTTTTGGTGCCGCTTCATTACCTTGCTTATTAATTTCCTGCATTTTTTCCTTTA
>URVS01000302.1 GCA_900551385.1 uncultured Mollicutes bacterium
AAATTTCTAGCCAAATCATTTTGTTCTTCTTTAGATAATTCTTTAGTTTTTAAAACAACCATATTAGGATTAAATTCTCCACCATTATTAATAAATGTTGCAGTATTTATAAATATATAATGTTTAAAATAATTTTTGCATACTCCAGATATTTCATAAGAATATTCTTTGTTATTTAAATCAAAAAAATTAATTGTTTGACCTATATTATAATTATTTAATTGAAACATTTTATCAGTAACAACAACTTTGTTTTCTTCCAAAGGTAAACTTTCATTAGAATTTAAATCCTCTAGATTAATAAAATTATGTAATGCATCAATATTATCACTAATAACTAAATTAGCATCTAATCCATCAATTTTTACAGTTAAAAATTCCATTTTAGTATGAGATACAATTCTTTCATCATTAAATATATTATCATCTATGTTTTTATCAGTTATATAAGCCATTGCATCATATGTTAAAATCTTATCAAAACTTTCATTAGGAGTTGCTAAAATACCATCTCTTAAACCAAATCCAGATAAAATTAAGGCAGTACAGCCAATAATACCACATAAAGTAACAGTTACTCTTTTTTTGTATCTAAATAAATTTCTTATAGTAATTTTATTAGAGAAACTTATCTTACTCCATAATTTTGGAAACTTTTCTAAGAATATTTTTTTACCATTTTTAGGAGCTTTAGGTCTCATAAGATCACATGGTTTTTCCTTAACAACTTTTAAAACAGTTATAACACTTGTACCACATATACAAATAAATGAAATAAAGAAACTTAATAAAGTTGATAATGTATTAAATGTAAAATTAAAATTACTAACTGCAAATAAAATCGTATAAATATTAAAAATCATGTAAGGAATAATAATTAAACCTAATGCACTTCCAAGTAATCCTCCTATTAAAGTTGCTAAAGAAGAAAATATAACATATTTTTTTAATATATACCAATTAGAAAAACCTAAAGATTTAAAAGTACCAATTTCTAGTCTATCTTCTTCAACCATTCTATTCATTGAAACTAAACTAACTAAAATAGCTACTGCAAAAAATAAAGATGGGAATAAAATAGCTAAATTAGCAATACTATTAGCGTCATCAATATATTCACTATAAGTGGTATAATCAGTTCTATCCATAATATTCCAAGTAGAAGTTATATTATTTTTTTCTTTTACTTTTTCAATATTATCTTTAACATTTTCTACTAAAGAAACATATTTTTTTGAAGAAGTAATTTCTTCTTTAGCGCCTTCAACAGTCATATAAATAGAACTATAAATATGTAATTTATTTAAAGAAAAACATTCTTTCGATGCAAAAGAATACTAATTTATAGTTCCTGCTCCTACTAAAGTATTACCTCTTCCAGGAGATGTATTAGTATTATTAATATATAAACTACTTTTACATGTTCCAACAATAGTTACTTCATTATTTAATAATAAATAACTATTAACTTTTAAAGTATCATTAATATTTAAATTTTTATCTTTTAATAATTTTTCTTCAACAACTATTTCATTATCGTTAGATGGCATTCTCCCATCTATTAATTCAACTTTATTAATTTTATTAGATAAAGAAGAAATATTTAAAACAAATTCAGCATCTTCTACTTTGATTAAAAAATCATTTGAATAACTACCTTCAATTTCTTTAACACCATCTACACTAGATAACATTTTTAAATCAGTATTTTTTAAGCCATTACTAGAAGCAATTTTAATATCATAATTATTATAAGTATCATAATAATTATCTAAAGTTTTAATCATATCAGGTGATGTTGCTTGTAATCCAGAAAAAGTAAATACACCTAAAAAGCTCATTACCATTAACGATAAAAAGCGAGGGAATAATCTTTTTATTGTTACTAATGCATTTTTTAAAATATTATCTTTTACCATTCTATTTCCTCAACTGGTGTAGGATTTTTATTAATAATAACATCTTCAACTTGACCATTTCTAAATTTAATAATTTTATCTGCCATAGGCGCAATTAATGTATTATGAGTAATAATAATTACTGTCATATTTTCTTTTCTACAAGTTTCTTCTAATAATTTTAATATTTGTTTACCTGTTTTATAATCAAGTGCGCCAGTAGGTTCATCACATAATAATAATTTAGGTTTTTTAGCTATTGCTCTAGCTATAGAGACTCTTTGTTGTTCTCCACCTGATAATTGAGAAGGAAAATTATTTAATCTATCACCTAAGCCTACTTTTTCTAACATTGTTTTAGGATCTAAATGATCTTTACATAATTGAACTGCTAATTCAACATTTTCTAAAGCAGTTAAATTTTGCACTAAATTATAGAATTGAAAAACGAAACCTATATCAAGTCTTCTATATTCAATTAATTGTTTACTATTTAAAGTTGTAATTTCTTTATTATCTACTTTTAAAGATCCACTAGTAGCAGTATCCATACCACCAAGTAAATTTAAACAAGTAGTTTTACCTGCTCCAGAAGCTCCTAA
>URVS01000303.1 GCA_900551385.1 uncultured Mollicutes bacterium
TATAATAAAAAAATATTTTCAATACTTTTACTTATACTTTGTATAAGTAATTTCTCAAAAATATTAATTATTCCTAAATTATATAGTGTTAAATCCTAAAAACGGGCATTTCCGATTTTGATTTAAAAAACATTATTGAAAGTCATTATCCAGATTTAAATGTTACAATTAAAAATGATGCTACATGTACTGCTCTATCTGAAGCTATACATGGTGCGTCTAAAGATTATGATTCTTCTTTCTTTATTACTATTTCTTCAGGTATTGGAGGAGCATTAGTTAATCAAAGAAAATTAGTTAATTTGCATTTTGAAATTGGTCACATGTTTGTTGAATATAAACATAATACTTATGAAGTTGAACAATTATTATCAGGTAATGGTTTAGTTAGATTATGTCTTGAAAATAATTTAAATGTTAAAAATGCTGGTGATTTTTTTACTTTAGCCCGTGAAAATAATTCGTTAGCATTAGATGTTTTAGAAATATGGAAAAAGAAAGTTGCTATCTTAATTGCTAATCTTCAAATGTTATTTGATGTCGATGTTTTTGTTTTATCAGGTGGAGTAATGAAATCAAGTGATTTATTTATTGATGATTTATCACCTTTAGCAAATAATATGATTAAACAATTCCCTTTAAAGCCAATAAAAATTGTTCTTGCAAAATTTGATCAAGATGCTGGTTTAATGGGTGGAGCTTGTGTAGCTTTTAATGATTAAGAAAAAAAATTATTGATTTTAAAAATATTTTGTTAAATAATATTACTAGCGTTGAAGTAGACACGTTTAAAGAAAACTACTAGAGATTATTTCATTTGGTGAAAGAAATAAACAAAACTTTAAATACCACTACGGAGCTACCTTAGTAATAAGGCGTTGGCAGTCGTTAATGCTTCTTGAGTGCATTTGTATTTACAAATGAATAAAGGTGGTACCGCGTTTATTAATAATCGTCCTTATATTTTATAAGGGCGTTTTTTTATAGAAAGGAATTAAAGAAAATGAAAATTAAATTATTAGACGGTAAAGAAATTGAATTTGAAAAAGGTCAAACAGGTTTAGATATTGCTAAAAGTATTTCTACATCTTTAGCAAAAAATGCTATTGCGTATCAATTAGATGATAAGGTTTATGATTTAAATCGTGAAATTATGCATGATGGTAATTTCAACATTATAAAAAAAGGTGATAAAGAATCATATAATGTTTTAAATCATTCTACATCTCATTTAATGGCAGAAGCAATTCATAATCTTTATCCAAATGCTAAATTTGGTTTTGGTCCTGCTATTGAAGAAGGATTTTATTATGATGTAGATTTTAGTGATACTAAAGTTACTGAACAAGATTTCCCTAAAATTGAAAAAGAAATGAAAAGATTATCAGCTTCAGGTAATAAATTTGAAAGAAAAGTTGTTTCCAAAGAAGAAGCTAAAGAAATTTTTAAAGATAATCCTTATAAATTAGAATTAATTGATGGTATTGAAGGTGAAATAACTGTTTATTATCAAGGTAACTTTGTTGATTTATGTGCTGGTCCTCATGTTGAAAAAGTATCTCAAATTCAACATTTTAAATTATTATCTCTTGCAGGAGCATATTGGAGAGGTGATGTTCATAATAAAATGTTAACAAGAATTTATGGTACATCATTCTTTACAGCAGAAGAATTAAAACACTTGAAATTTACCGGTGCTTTATGCAAATATGCTTCGCTTGCTTACAATCTGTCATTGCTGGAAGCTACCACCAATATACAATTCGTACTCAAGGATAAAGTAGTGGAAATCGGACAACATTAAAAATAGGCCGGAATATGTGACCAGCATATTCCGACCGTTTCCTCTAAGGAGGATAATTATAACATTAATTAATTTACAAATTTATGAAAAAAAAATGGTTTAAGCGGTTTGTGAAGGACAAAGACAAACCCCAAAAATTTTTTAGAGTAACAAAATTGTTTTTTTTCCTGTGCTTCGGGACAGTTACTTCTTTACAGGTTTCTGCTACAAACCCGGAACAGATTACAATGAATCTGGGGAAGAGTACTGTGAAAAATGTTTTGAATGAGATTCAGAAACAGACGAACAAAGTGATTATTTACAACGATGACCGTCTGCATTTGGAACAGACAATTGAAGCTAATTTTACAGGTGTTGAGCTGGAAGATTTGTTGAACCGGATTTTGACAGATAGCGGAATGGGATATAAATTGGTGGATAATTACATTGTAATTGTTCCGGTGAAAAAGGCGGACCAGGAAAAGCAAGTCCGGGACATCAAAGAATTGGTTGTACGGGGAACAGTGACAGACGATAAAAAGAATCCGCTTCCCGGGGTGACGGTTTTAATCAAGGGAACCAGTATAGGTACGTCGACGGATAACGAGGGAAAGTTCACTTTAAAACTGGCAGAAGGCGAAAAATTGATTCTGGTGTTTTCGTTTATAGGTATGGAGAACAAAGAAGTGCCTATTAAACCGAGTGTAAAAGT
>URVS01000304.1 GCA_900551385.1 uncultured Mollicutes bacterium
TCACTCATAATACTTTATCAAGTAAGGCGTTAACAAATTTATAATCTTTTTCATCAGCATATTTATGTGCAAGTTTAACTGCTACATTAATAATAATTGATTTTTCAACCCCACCTACAAATTTATATTCAGTTATTGCAAGCATTAAAATAGCAATAACAATTAAATTAATTCTTTCCATTTTCCAAGTTGTACAATTAGGTAAAATCATATTATAAATTTCTTCATAATTTAATAAACATTTTACTGTAACTTCTTTAACAAAAGTAGAAACATCTTCATAATTTTCTTCCATTGTATTTTCAGTGATTTCTACAATATCAAAAGGACTTTTCATTCTATTAAAGAAAAGCACTTCATATATAATAAACATAATTTTTTCTTGATTTCTACTTAACATAATTTAACCTATTCTTTCTTCCAATAAAAAAAGCCATTTGGCTTTTTATTCAATTCCTACAACTTTAACATTTATCGAAAAAGGAATGAACTCTGTCATTGAAGTAAGTGCATAAGCAACTTCTTCTTGGATTTTAAGACAAACTTCATTTACATTACAATTTTGAGATAAAATAACTTCAATATCTGTATTAATTCTACCATTTTTAATTTCACAATGAGTAGGTTTACGTAATGAAAAAATAAACTTATCAGAACTTTTAAGTTTAACGCCTTTAATTTTATTAATTGCAATAGAAATAATTTCATCAAAAACATTTGTTGAAATTGCTAAATTTCCTCTTTTTGCGTAATTTTGAATGTAAACAAATTCTGCCATAATCTCACTCCCATGTTTATTTTATAAAAATAAAAAATTAATATCAAGATATATCACTTTCATTTTGAAAATCACTATTTGAAACATAAAATAATTGATTTATTTTTTCATTTTCAGTTTGACCTTTAAATGATATTTTAATTCCATCTTCTTTTTTATCAGTTAAATATGATATTCTAAAACCTTTAAATATAAAATTATTAACATCAACATAATTATCTAAAATATAATTATTATTATCATAACCAACATTACTAATTGCTTTTGGTTTATTTTCTAATTTAATTGAAGAAGGAATAGTTATAATTTTTACATGATCAATTTTAACTTTTTTATAACTTATTTCTACTGTAATAACATAATAACCATTTTTTTCACTAGAATTAGTTTGATAACATTTTAAATTAAAAGGAAAATTTTCATTATAAATAACATTTTCATCATTAAAATCAAATAATGAAGCTAAATCATTAGTAAATGATTGATCGTTACTAATTATTGATTGTTGAATGTTAGAATTATTACACCCAACAAGTAAAAATGATAAACATAAAATAATTCTTTTTTTCATTCTAAGTACTTCCTATATTTATAATATTATTCTACTTTATAAATAATTAAAGCAGTATAATTTTTGATAATTTCATGATTAAAATGTATCATATTTGTAGAATATTTAATATCAACAAATAAATGGTTTTCTAATTGTTCTAAAAAATAATTAACATCATTAACTAAATCTTGTTCAGTATCTTTTTCTATAATTTCTATTTGTATCATAATTTAATTATAGAAAAATTATTTAGCGAATTTTGTCATTAAATAGCAACAATATTAACTATTTTATTTTTAATAACAATAATCTTTTTAATTTCTTTTCCAGCAATTCTAGTTTTAACAAAATCAGCATTTAAAGCAATATCTTCTATTTCTTTTTCATTAGCATCAACATTAACTTTAATTGTACCTCTAGTTTTACCGCATATTTGAACAGCAATCTCAATTTCATTTAAAACAAGTTTATTTTCATCATATGTAGGCCATTTTTCATACGCAATAGTGTTATCATGACCAATTAATGACCACATTTCTTCGCCAATATGAGGAGTAATACAACTTATCATTTTGATAAATCCTTCTGCATATTCTTTAGAAATTTTCTTTACTTTATAAACTTCATTAATAAAGACCATCATTTGTGATATAGCAGTATTAAATGCTAAATTTTCATAATCTTCTGTTACTTTTTTAACAGTTTGATGATAAATATAATCAAGTTCAGGTGTACCTTCATTAACAATTGTAGGAGTTTCAATTAATATTCTATAAACTCTTTCTAAGAACTTATGAGCGCCTTCTACACCTTGATTTGACCATGGTTTACTTGCTTCAAGTGGTCCCATAAACATTTCATATAATCTAAGAGTATCTGCTCCATATTTATTTACAATATCACTTGGATTAATTACATATTCAGGGAATCTTTTACCCATTTTAATACCATTTGTGCCTAAAATCATTCCTTGATGAACAAGTTTTTTAAATGGCTCATCAGCTTCAAGAACACCAATATTATGTAAATATTTAGTCCAAATACGAGAATAAATTAGATGACCTACTGCATGTTCAGGTCCACCAATATATAAATCAACTGGTAACCAATGATCTAATAATTTTTTATCTGCTAAAACTTTATCATTATGTGGGTC
>URVS01000305.1 GCA_900551385.1 uncultured Mollicutes bacterium
GGATATACTTTTGCGTATTTAATTGCAGATAATGAATCAACTGCGCAAGATAATCCTGCTACACCAGTAGCAAAGAATCTTCTTACTTCTGTATCATGTAAAGCCATTTCTTCAGCTTCATAAGAATATTTATCATGCATATAATGAATTAAGTTTAATGTATTAACATATAAACCTGCTAACCAATCCATCATTTGATCATATTTATCCATGACATCATTATAATCAAGAGCATCGTCAGAAGTGATTTTTGCAAATTTAGGAGATACTTGGAAAGGTTTATTATCTTTATCAACCATTAATTCATCAGCACCACCATTTAAAGCATATAATAAACATTTAGCTAAGTTTGCTCTTGCACCAAAGAATTGCATATCTTTGCCTACTCTCATTGAAGAAACACAACATGCAATACAATAATCATCACCCATTTCTGGTCTCATTAAATCATCTGATTCATATTGAACTGAAGATGTTTTAATAGAAATTTCAGCACAGAATCTTTTGAAATTCATTGGTAAATTTTTACTCCATAAAACTGTTAAGTTTGGTTCTGGAGCAGGTCCTAAATTGACTAATGTATGGAGAATTCTGAATGAGTTTTTAGTAACTAATGTTCTTCCATCAACACCCATACCACCAATAGATTCAGTTACCCATGTAGGATCACCTGAGAATAATTCATTATATTCTTTAATTCTCATGAATTTAACAATTCTTAATTTCATGACTAAATGATCAATTAATTCTTGTGCTTCTTTTTCAGTAATAACACCATTTTGTAAATCTCTTTCAATATAAATATCTAAGAATGTTGATGTTCTACCAAAACTCATAGCAGCACCATTTTGATCTTTAACAGCGCCTAAATAACCAAAATAAACCCATTGGATAGCTTCTTTTGCATTTTTAGCAGGTTTAGAAATATCATATCCATAACTTAAAGCCATTTCTTTTAATTTCTTTAAAGCTTTAATTTGTTCAGAAATTTCTTCTCTATCTCTAACTCTATCAGGAGTCATTTCTCCATCAATTAATGATTTATCAAATTCTTTATGTTTGATTAAATAATCAATACCATATAAAGCAATTCTACGATAATCACCAACAATTCTTCCACGACCATAAGTATCTGGTAAACCAGTTAAAATATGAGCTTTTCTTGCTCTTCTCATTTCAGGGGTATATGCATCATAAACACCATCATTATGAGTTTTTCTATATTTTGTAAATATTTCTTTAATTTCAGGATCTAATTGATAACCATAAAGATTTAATGCTTGTTCAGCCATTTTAATACCACCAAAAGGTTGTAAACCTCTTTTTAATGGAGCATCAGTTTGTAATCCAACGATTTGTTCTAAATCTTTATCAATATATCCTGGTTTATGACTTGTTAATGTAGATACAATTTTAGTATCTGCATCATACACTCCGCCTCTTGCGTGTTCTTCTTTTTGTAAATCTAAAATTTCATTCCATAATTTTTTAGTAGCGTCAGTAGCATCTTCCAAGAAACTACCATCTCCTTCATATGGATGATAATTTTTTTGAATGAAATCTCTAACATCAATTTCATCGTTTGACCATTTACCAAGTTCAAATCCATTCCATTCTTCAAATAACATCTAAATTCTCCTTTCTTTAGCTTCAGTTATTTTATCATCTAACCAAATAGAAATAATTTCTTCTGGTTGATATCCTCTACATCTAGCAATTTCAATATTATCAAGTATTACCATAATTGTTGGAACTCGATCAATATTATATTGCTTAATAAATTCGTGTTGACTTTCATCAATCTCTACATGAATTAAATTAACATCTTTATCTTTTAAAACATTATTTAATACATTCATCATTGAAAAGCAATTAGCACATGATTCACCACTTACTTCTACAACACATAATCCTTTAAAATCCATCATTTATCACCTAATATTTCTTTAGCGAATTTAATTTCTTCACTAGTAGGAGTTCTTACTCCTTCTAAAGGATATTTTAATCCTAAATCTTTATATTTATGGACACCTAAAGTGTGATAAGGTAAAACATCAACTCTTTCAACATTATTCAAAGTATCAATAAATTCTTTTGTTTTAATTAAATCTTCTTTATCTAAATTAATTGTAGGAACAATAACATGTCTAATCCAAACTTTTTTATTATTTTTAGATAAATATTGAGCAAATTCAAGAATATTTTTATTACTTTTTCCTGTTAATTCAATATGTTTTTTTTCATCAATTTCTTTAATGTCTAATAAATATAAATCAGTATATTTATTTAATTCATCAAATTTTTCAATTTGATTTTCATTAAATGTAATTCCAGAGGTATCTATTGCAGTGTGCATGTTATATTTTTTTAATTTTTTAAATATTTCGATAACAAAATCTATTTGTAAAAGTGGTTCGCCTCCAGAAATAGTTACTCCACCATTTTTATAATAATTTTTATATTTTA
>URVS01000306.1 GCA_900551385.1 uncultured Mollicutes bacterium
GATATAGTATATAAAGAAATTGATGAATTAGAACCACAAGTACAGGTAAATACATTGCATGTATGTAGGTCTGGTGCTTGGACGGCACCATGGTTAGATAATGAGTTTAGAGAATTTATAAAAGGCATAAATAAGAAAATAGAATATAACACAAAAAATGCTATAGATAATTTGTAGTAATCTTATTTATAGCATTTTTATGTTGCTAATATCAACTATTATAAGTCGAGGATTAAATCAAAATTAAGTTCTGTAAGTAAAGACATAGATAAAAGTTGAGAAATACTATCTAGATGATATTTATAGATAGCATCTTCAGACCAATTTGATTTATCTAAGGAATTATTCTCAAGTAAATATAAGCCATGAACATGATGAAGCAATTGTTCAAAAATACTAAAATACTCCTTAACATCATTATAGTAAGCATCTTTATTAACATATGTAATCTCATCCAAAAGTTGATTATAATAATTTTTTAAATCATCAAATAATTCTTCATACTTAGGATATTCACTAAAATCATTTTTTACTACCATATCAGATACAAGATCTATACAATCAATATGGACTGAATTAAAAGCTGAAGAAATATATTTTAGATGATTATGACGGCTTACTCCATAATTAACTGCTAGGGCTATTAATAAACCTATCAAAGTATCAATAGTACGGAATATAGAGTAGGTTAGAGGATCATTCTGTCCAATTCCAATAAGTATTGCTGTAAATGTTACCGATGCAATACCAGCTGAATCAGATATTTTAAATAAATTACATAGATGTATAATAAGAACAACACCAATGGCAGTAGAAATAATTTCTCCATGAGTTAAAAGAGCAAATATATATCCTATAAAACCTCCTAATAAAGTTCCTACTATACGTGACCTAGCATCTGATATAGAGCTTTTCATTGTATTTTTTATAGAAAATATACAAACAGATACTGTATATACTGGGGTTTCAACTAAGCCATAATATCCAGCTAGTGTTGCTAAAAACACAGCTATTCCTGTTTTTATTGTTCTAAGTCCTATTTTTTTCATACAAAATTTTAAGGTATTGTTTTCCTTATATAGCTCCCTTCGTAATGTTTATTATATTTATAGAATAGATAATGATATTATACTTTATATTTTATTACATATCCATAAATAAAGTTAAAATAGTTAGTAAATATAAGAAATTAAAACGATTAATAATCTTATTTTGAATAATATAATATATTTTGTGAAATAAAAAAATAAATATCCATCAAAGATAAGTAATAAATCTTTGACGGATATTTATTTAATTTAATCTTACTAAATAATATATTATTTTATTCATATATGAATTATTAATTGAGTTAATTAATGATTTTTTTTCTTCTAAAGATAAAAAATTACCTTCACCATAATTTGAAAAAATTAAAATATAATCATTATTATTTGTTTCAATAAATTTGTTAAAAGAAACATAATCAATTTCTTTTTTATTAAATGGAGTTATTAGTTCAGTTATTATTTTCATTATCATCACATATTAATGTATGCAAGAATAAGAAATATGCCCAAATAAAAAGTGAGCCGAAGCTCACTAATTAATCATGATTTTCTTCTGGAGTTTCAATCTTTATTTCAACTTTTTCTGGTTTTTCTGGTTTTGGTTCAAATTCTTTATGTGAAAGATTAATTCTACCTTTTTCATCAATATCAGTAACAATAACTTTTAATTTTTGACCAATTTTAACCACATCTTTTGGATGGTTAACTCTTGTGTGTAAAAGTTTTGAAACATGACATAAACCATCAACATTACCAAATAAGTTAACGAAACATCCAAATGATTCAATCCTTACAACTGTACCTTCAAATATTTCACCTACTTTAGCAACTCTAACGATATTTTCAATCATTTCTTTAGCTTTATTAATTGATTCTCTATCAGTATGATAAATTACTACTTTACCATCATCATTGATATCGATTTTAACATCATTGCATTTTGCAATAATATCGTTAATGACTTTACCTTGTGGACCAATAATATCTCTAATTTTGTCTGGATCAATATTAAATGTTGCCATTTTTGGAGCCCATTTAGAAACTTCTTTTCTTGGTTCAGGAATACAATCAGTAACAACTTTCATAATTTTTTCTCTTGCTGAATGAGCTTGAACTAAAGCTTTACGTAAAATTTCTTCTGTGATTCCTTTAATTTTAATATCCATTTGTAAAGCAGTAATACCATCTTTAGTACCTGCTACTTTAAAGTCCATATCTCCTAAATGATCTTCTAAACCTTGAATATCAGTTAATATAGTATATGGATAACCTTCTTCAACTGGACCAGAAGTAATTAATCCCATTGCAATACCTACAACTGGTTTTCTAATTGGAACACCTGCTGCCATTAATGCCATACATGAAGCACAAATAGAAGCTTGTGAAGAAGATCAATTAGAGTTGTCGCAGAAGTAT
>URVS01000307.1 GCA_900551385.1 uncultured Mollicutes bacterium
TTCTCTAGCAATATCTTTAATAATAACAGTACCATCATAAACATCTCTAATTTCTTCTTCAAATAATCTTTTTAAGAAACCCGGGCATGCTCTAGAAATAGTAATTCCAGATTCAGCTGATGTACCAACTGATTCAAGATATACTTTAACAGTTTGACCAATAGTAAATTTTTCATCACCAATTTTTTCTTTATCTTGTAAAACAACAGATGTTCTACCAATATTGATTAATGTATAATGAGGTTCAATTTTTTCAACCAGTAATTATTTCATCAATTTTATCAGCATACATTTTTAATACAGCTGTTTTTTCTGCTTCTTTGATTTTTTGTTTTAAAATTGATTTAAATTTAATTGCGTCAGCTTTAGTAAATTCTTCTAATTTAACTTCAATAAATACTTGATCACCAATTTTAATATCAGGATTTGTTTCTTGAGCATCTTCAAGAGAAATTTCAAGAGCATCATCTTGAACATCTTCTACAACATTTTTGATGTTGTAAATATTAATTTTTCCATTTTCAACATCAATATCAACTTTTACCATTAAATCTGGTAAACCATCAATGTGTTTTTTCTTAACAATTGTTTCAAAAGCATCTTTTAAAGCTTGGATAGTGATTTCACGATTAATTCCTTGTTGTTCAAGGGCATCAATAGCTTCAAAAAATAATTTAGCGTTTAACATAATTCTCTCCTTTATACTTTTACAGTTAATTTTGCTTTGTTTATATTTGAAATTTTAATAATAACTTCTTTTGTTCTTGTCTTGACTCTATATGAAAGTGTAATTTCTTCATTATTAACTTCTTTTAAAACACCTTCATAAATATTTAGTCCATCAATAGGATTAATTAATCTTATTTCCATATATTTTCCTATAAGTAATGGAAATTTTGAAAAATCCTTAATTGGCTTGTCCGCGCCAGAAGTTGATACATCTAAACAATAATTATCTTGAATTAAATCAAGTTCATCAAGTTTAGTAGATAAATCTTCAGATAAAGATACAATCGCATCTAGTTCAATCGGTGAAAGATCCTCTCTTTCAACATAAATTTGTAATATAAATTCTTTGCCTCTTTTAAAATAATGTAATTCATCAATTACCATATTGTGCTTTAACACAACATCATTTAATCCAGCAACCAAATTTTCTTCTAATGTAGTCAATACCAAAACCTCCTAAATATTTTCACAAAAGAAAAAGTGGGAAACCCACTTCTAACATTTTATAAATGATCGAAGACATAACAATCTCTTGTTACAACCTTATTTTATAGTAAATAAATAAAAAATACACTAAAATTATGAAAATTTATCCAATTTTTTTATTACTTTCCATTCATCAATTAATTTTTCTAAACTACATCTAGCATTTGCAGATGATGTCGAAGGTAATTTAACTGTCATATATAGATATTCAGGATAATATTTTAAAATAACTTCTTTTTTATATTCATTACTTTGATTAATTAAATTATCTTCATTAAATAAAGCTCCTATTATCTTCCAAAACCTATTAAAAGGATTTCCATAATAAAAATTATTTTTTTCAGACATTAAAGAAGGTAAACTACCTAAAATTAACACTTGAGAATTTTCATCAATTATCATTTCAAAATGATGTTTTCTAGTTTTTAATTCACTTTTCATAATATTTTTTCTAATACCGAACCTATATCTTCATGAAAAACATAATTTGCTAAATAATCATAATCAGTATAATCATTATTAATAATAATTAAACATTTACCATGAAATAATCTAACAAATCCTGCTGCTGGATACACTTTTAAAGATGTACCACCTACTATTAAAACATCAGCTTCACTAACAGCAACTTCAGCATTTATTTCATTATTAATATCTAACATTTCTCCATAAAAAACTATATCAGGTCTTATTATTCCTCCACAAGAACAATAAGGTATACCTTTACTATTTTTTACATAATCAAGAGAATAACTTTTATGACATTTTACACAATAATTTCTTTCAATAGAGCCATGTAATTCAATAACATTTTCTGAACCAGCTTTTTGATGTAAACCATCAACATTTTGAGTAATAATTGTTAAATTATGATTTTTTTCAAATTGAGCTAAAACATAATGAGCCTTATTAGGATTAACATTATTATTTTGTAAAAAAAATTCTTTATAAAATTTATAAAATGTTTCTGGATATTCTTCAAAATAATCAATAGATAACATTTCTTCATAAGACTTATTATATTTACTTTTTAATTGATATAAACCTTCTTTACCACGAAAATCTTTTAATCCAGAAGCCGTAGAAACACCTGCTCCACCAAAGAAAACTATTTTATTACTTGATTTTATAATTTCTTTTATTTTTTCTATATCTTTTTCATTCATAAAAATTAATCCTTTATAAAAAAATAATATTACAAATCAAGAATAATAATATAGAAAAAAATACAAAATTAATCATCT
>URVS01000308.1 GCA_900551385.1 uncultured Mollicutes bacterium
TCCAGCCATTAAGTTTAATCTTTCAGTACTGATAGCTGCTGCGATTTCTCCGTTTTTCTTCCATACTCTTTTAATTACGTATCTTCCAGTAGAACCGATTAATGCGAGTAAATCGTACATTTCTTCAGGACAGTTTAAGATAACTTTTCTGTGTTCAATTACATCAAATACTTCAAATTTGAATCCATCATGTAAACTTGGGTCAATAACAAGACCTGCAGTGTTAAATGGATCTGCGAACATTTTAAAAATAGGTAAGTTAAATGCACCAGGTTCGGTTTTGTCACAGCAGTATACTAAAACAGGGTCACTTGGCCTTTCTTTGAATTCCATTTCAGCAACACCAGGACCCATACCTTTAATGTTTCCAGAAAAGGTGTCAGATAATAAATCTTGACCTGCACCGTATAATTTTAATTCACGTGCTCTTTCAGTAGCTTTCATAAAAGCATTATAAGCAGTTTCGTGAACTTCTTCGTTTTCTTCCCCATTTCTATGAGTCATAATCAAGTCAATGTCGTCTCCACAACGGGAGATATAATAATCAGTTAAAATATTTGTCTCTAAAGCTTCTGCTAAAACTTCATCACAAATATCCATTAAATCTGGGTGTGCTACACAATGTCCAGACACACTTCCAATATCAGCTTTAATTACACTAACAGTTGTTTTCATTTAAACACCTCAAAATTGTATATTCTAAAGTTTAGTAGAAAATAAAAAGTTAAGCAACTAGCTTAAAAAATTATTTAATATACATTCATATTTTTGGAGTGTATACTATTTAATAATTATGTTTTAAAATAAGTTAAAAAAAGAAAAAAGTTAAGAAGTTGAAATTTAACTTCTTAAGCTGAAATTGTTATTTTATTTGATGCCCAACATTCATCATACATTGATGTTATGATATATTCACCAGGCATTAATCTAATGTTTAATTTAGTTACTCCATCAGCATTGGTTGTTCTATGATAGAAAACACCATTTATATTAAAGGTTATGTTTACACCAGATATTGCTTTACCTTGACCATCAACAAGAGCAGCATTAAATGTGCTGCCGTCAAGATATTTCATGGAGAGATCTTTAGCAATTATCCTTGGTAAAACAGTTATGTTATTAGCTTTTTGTTCGCCAGTTACTGGGTTGTAAGCTGTTATGATATATGATGCTGGGTCTAATCTAATATTTAACCTAGCTATACCATTTTCATCAGTTACACGAGTGTAGAACACACCATTAATATTGAATTTTACATCAGTATTTGCTAATGCTTTTCCATTACTATCTAAGAATTTAGCTACATATTGTGTTCCATTACGGAAGTATAATGTAGTATCATTTCCGAATATTGTGCTTTTAACAGTTACTGTTGCATTAGCTGTTGCTTTATCATGATCTTTTGTTCCATTAAATAATGCACTTGCTTTGTATTCACCAGGAAGTAATCTAATAGCTATTGAAGCAGTACCATTTTCATCAGTGATTCTGGCATAAACTTTACCATTTATTGTGAAGTAAACAGTTGCATTAGCTATTGGGTTTCCAAGTGCATCAGCAAGTTTAGCTACGAGTCTTTGAGAACTTCCAAAGTATTTTACAAGATTATTCATTGTTAAAGTAGTTATTGTATTTTTATTAACTGTTATGGTTCCGTTAACAATCATGGAATCGTATTTGTTGTCTCCAGTATAGAAGGTTACTACTTTGTATGTTCCTTCATCTAAACCAGGAATAATAACTTTAGCAGTACCGTTAACAACTGTTCCTTTGTAATCGGTTCCGTTTATTGTTACAATTACGCTTCCGGTTCCGTCTTCAGGAACACTAACAGTTATTGTAGCATTTTCACCTTTAACAATATCTGCAATATCAACAGTCATATTATAATCAGACACTTTGGAAACAGTAAAAGCAGTAGAGTTTTTAATAGGTGCATAAATGTCATCACCATTATAGAATGCATCTACACTGTAAGTACCATTAGCCAAATCAGAGATGGTTACACTAGCCATTCCATATTTAGTCATAACAGTGTAATTTTTACCATTAACACTTATAATTACCTCACCAGTTGCATCTTCAGGTAATGCAACACCAATTACGGCATCTTCACCAACTTTAATATTATCAACAGCAATATCAATTGTAGAAGCTAATTTAGTTACATTGAATTTAGCACTATCTTCACTAGCTAAATATTTGTCATCACCATTAAATTTAGCAACAACATCATAAGAACCACTAGCCAAACCAGATAAAGTTAAAGATCCTTTACCATCAACAACAGCAACATTATAAATTGCATCACCAACAGTAACACTAACTACTCCAGAAGTTATTTCAGGAACAGCAATACTAATAACAGCATCTTCACCAACTTTAATATCACTAACATTGACAGTAGTTGTAGAAGCTAATTTAGCTACATTGAATTTAGCACTATCTTCACTAGCTAA
>URVS01000309.1 GCA_900551385.1 uncultured Mollicutes bacterium
TCTACATTCATTATAATCTAATCTATAAATAGTTTTTCTACCATTAGGCTTTATAACACATTGATGATCATAATCATCAAGCAAATCAAGAGCTTTTGTATATTCATTAATAACATTTATTAATGAGTTTTCATCTATATTTAATGATGAAGAAAGCATTTTATTTTGCAATTCAATAGTTTTATTTAGAGTAGCAATTCTTTTTTCATTAATTGCATAGCCTTGTATAAGATAATTTTTAAGTACCTTATTTGCCCATTTTCTAAAAGCAATACCTCTTTTAGAATTAACTCGATATCCAACAGATAAAATAACATCAAGGTTATAATACTTTGAAGGTCTATGACTCACGCTTTCGTCGGAAAAACCGACAGAAGTATTTTCATCTAATTCTTTATCATTAAAAATATTGTTTATATGCTCAGTTATTGTTGATCTCGCTTTTCCAAAAAGTTTAGCAATTTGCTCTTGAGTTAACCAAACAGTATCGTTTTCTTTATCAGTTCTCACATCTAGTTCAAACTCATTATCTACAAATCTTACAATTTCTAATTTATCCATAAATTATCCCCCTTGTATTTATATAATAGCATTTTGTTTCTTTTCAATCAACATATAATAAAATAAAAGCAAATAAAAGTTTTGAGTTTATAATAAACATATCAACAAAAAAAATATCTAATGCAGATTTAAATAAAGACTTAAAATAAAATAAATATATTTTACAATCTTAGATAAAGTATAAATAATATAAGATTTTTTGCTTAAATATTTAATATTATAATTCATCATAACAATTTTAGACATTAATTAAATATCGATATATTTTACTCTTTATTATTTTTTATACAAACTATAATTAACAACTAAGTATCTCTATTATTAAATTAAAAGTCTTTACTTTAATTACATATAAAAAAGCTCTTTAATTATTTTAAAAATAATTTATAGGAGCTTTTTATAATCATAAATTAAAATAAATATTTTATTAAATTCTTTCTTTAAATGAATTTATTTGTGATTGATCTTTAACATAATAGTAATAACCTTTTTTTGTTATACTTTCATCATTATTATAAAAATTCACAAAGTCAACATATTCAGCGTTATTAAATTCACCATAAATACATGAAACATCCAAATCAATTAATACATCACCTAAATTTAATTTACCCAATTGAGCATTAATTGGTTTACCATAAATATGTAATCTAGACAATTTACTTACTTCTTTATTATTTTCAATTACAATATTATGTTCAATCTCAACATTAATTTCTTTTTGAGAAATGAATCCAGATGTAGCATTTTCCAAATTACAAATACTATTTAAGTCTACAGTAGCAAAGAAAATTCCACCACTATCTTTTTCTGTATACTTAATATCTTTAAAAATATTTTCATACACAAAATTTCTTACTTCTGCTTCATCATCTTTTTTATCACTCTTAACAGATTTATTAAATGCATCCAATTGATCATAGATAGTACTTGAAATATCAAATGTATACTTTAATAAATAATAAATCATATTATCCATCATTTCTTGTTTGGTAATTTTTATTATATCAACTAATTGATATGTTACAGTTTCCCATTTTAAGAATCCAACTTTAACACTTTCGTTTTTATATGTAATTCTTTGAATATAAGCATCATCGTATTCATCAATATAATAATTTACTTTTCTATAGGAATTACTTTTTTCTTTTGCATCGCTTGTTTCAAAAGAAATATATCCATTAACTTTACCATTATCTAAAATATTCTTTGTTATAGCTGGAGTTTCTTTATAAAAATCATCTTTGTACTCAGCTAAAGATTTAGCTCCTAATAAATCTATAATGCTACAATAATCTTTTACTTCAAATTTTATCATTAGAAGTATTAATACCCAATTTTAATAATAAAGGTAAACTATTAAAATCAAAATATCTTTCTTGTTCAATAGGTTCAGTAATTGATAATCTTTTTACAATATTATCTTCATTAAAATCATTGAGAGTAAATGTAATATCACCTGTTGAAGAAGAAATAAATAAATCTTTTAGGATAACTGATTTAATATTACCATTTTCTAAACCAATAATAACATTTAAGTCATTATCCATATTTAATAATGATTTATCTAATTGTAAAGTAATTGATGTATCTGTTGTTTCAAATTTTTTAATTCCATTAGCAATATTTAATATTCCATCAATAGATGTGTAATTTAAGATTGGTAATGAAGCTGTATTTTCAATATAATTCATTAATTTTTGAATTGTATGATCTTCTGGTAAATCATTAAATAAATCAAATATTGCACTTATATTCTTTTGTTGCATGTTAATTCTCATTGGATTAGATGAATTATCATTACCATAATATTTAGCAAGTAATAATGAATCATTATTTTGAGGAATTCTATCAAAATATACATGATGAGTATATGGATTAACATCTAAAG
>URVS01000310.1 GCA_900551385.1 uncultured Mollicutes bacterium
TTAATCATCATCTCTTTTATATGGTCTTTGATTTCTTCTTGCTGAAGTAAATGAAGATACATCATCATTAACAGTTATTTCTGATAAAATATTTAATATTTTTTTCATACCATTTAAACCATCAGATATTTTATCTACATCAAGACCTGAAATCATATTTATAAAGGAAGATAAAGAATCATCTTTTTCTTCTTTATCATCTTTTTTATTAGTTTCTTCTTTTACTGGTTCTTCATTTTTAAAAATTTCATCGTCTTTACCATATAAATCATATCTTTCATATAGTTCTTGCCAAGTTGTTTTATTATTTTTTACTTTATCTTTTAAATATGGTTTATCTTTTATAAATTCTTTAAATTCTTCAAAAGTACTCATATCATCACCCTTTATAAGATATGCAAAAAAATTACAAAAGAACGATAAAATAAAAAGAATACACACCAAAATAAACTTTGTTCATAAAATAAAGTGGTTAGGAGGTAAAATTATGTACAATTACGGTTATCCTCAAGGAGGTTATGGCTGTCCATGTAATGGTGGAAATACATCAGCATGGGGTGGAGTCTTTGCTTTTGTCCTTGTTTTATTTATCTTATTAGTAATCATAGGATTTGGTACTAACAATTATCTTAATAACAATCAAACTTATTAATTAATATAAGAGCTGATTAACGGAAAGCATAAATCTTTCCGTTTTTTATTTTAATTTTTTTCTTACTTTGCTACAATAACTTTATGAAAAAGTTAGATTTTAAAATTATTGATGACAAAAATCCATTATTAAGAAAAGAATGTGAAAAAGTTTCTTTACCAAATGAAGAAATTAAAGAAACACTTTTAAATATGGTTGAATATTTAAAATTATCTCAAGACGATGAATATGCTGAAAAACATCATATTCGTTCAGGAGTTGGTTTAGCTGCTCCACAAATTGGAATTAATAAATGTTTTTTTGCCATTTATTATATTAATGAAAACGATAAAGAAGTTAAATATGGTTTAATTAATCCAAAAATAATTTCTTCATCAGTAAGAAAATGCGCTTTAAGAGGTGGAGAAGGCTGTTTATCTGTTAAAAAAGATCATCAAGGATATGTTTATAGATACGCAAAAATAACCTTAAGAGCCTTTGATATATTCGAAAATAAAGAAATTGATATTGTTGCTAAAAATTATGATGCAATCGTTCTTCAACATGAATTAGACCATTTAAGTGGTATTCTTTATTATGATAAAATTGATAAATCAAATCCTTTTAAAGAAATTGATAATTCGTTTTTAATTTAAATTTTTATTTTTGGGGAGGTAAGACATGAATGAACAAAATTTAAAAATTTCTAAATCAAGTATTTATAAAATTTGCTTGATTATTTTAGCATTATTATTTGCTTTTGCAACATTTATACCATTTTTAACTAACTATTATGGTAAAACATTTGGTTTTTTTAATGGTATCTTAGAATTCTTTGATACATTCATCAAAGTTGATAAGTATTCAGGCAATCCAATACTTAATTTTATAATATATTTAGTATTTGCTATATCTATTTTAAGTATGTGCATTATTAGTTTTATTAAAAATACACATTATTTACTAAATAAAGAAGAAAAAGAAGATACTTTATTTTTAACAATTGGTATTGGTTTATATCTTGGTGCAGCGTTCTTTACATGTTTAAAAAGAAATGCAATATATTTAAGTATAAATCAATATAATGGCACTATTATCAGTCAAAGTTTTACACCATTTTTTGGATATATGTGTTTAATTTCTATCATTTATTTTATTTTTATCAAAATTAAATATTATGATTTATCTTTCAAAAACTTAAATTCCAAATTATTTATTAAATGTTGTATTGAATCTTTATGTTTAATATTCGCTTTTATTGCTATTACATCTTTTTTTAATTTAGATTTTGGCACAAGAACAACTAGAGATTCTTTTGATGGAAGCGTGATTACAGATGTATACTTTAAAGATATGAATTATTTTATACAATATTTAAAAGGATATGATGGTGACGCTCCTAAAAATGGTGAATTATTAATTTTTATTATTTCATCAATACCATTATTATTAGCTGCTAATTTTGTTATCCAATCATTAAGTAATAAAAAATTATTTATAGTTAAAATTTGTTCTAATATAGTTGCATTAATATTAGTTATAGTGCCTTTTATTATATTTGTTTCTATTTTTGCTAATAGCAAAACAATGGTCTTTTTATCTTCTTCTAATTTATTTGTTTTCTTAATTTGTTTAATACCATTAATTTTAAACATTTTAGAAAAGATATTTTTAGATAGAAATACTAATAATTAGTGTTAATTTTTATAATTAAAATTATGTTTTACGGAGGTATATATGAAAATTTGTTCTAATTGTAATAAAGAATTTGATGATGAGTTTAATTTTTGCCCTTTTTGTGGAT
>URVS01000311.1 GCA_900551385.1 uncultured Mollicutes bacterium
AAATTAATAATTGAAAGGAATAAAAAAATGAATCTTAAATTTTCGATAACAGAATTATCTTCTTTAACTGGAAAAAGTAGACCGACATTATATAAATATATAACAAATTATAATGAAAAAAAATATGATAATTTGCCTTATAGTTTTATAAAATTATTCGATTTGATTTTAGATAATGAGACATCAAATAGAGAAATAATAGATTATTGTAATAAAACATTTTTAAATATTGATGATGAAGAGTTTAATAATTTTATTGATTTTTTAAGAGTTAATAAACAATTAATTGATTTTAAACAATTAAAAAAAATTGTTGAGGAGTATATAAAAGATGAGTACAAGATTAGATAGTATTGAAGAAAAGGAATTATTTACATACTTTCAATATGTAAGACTTTGTGTTGCTAAAAATTTAAATGATAAAGGAATTGAAAAATCAAAAAAAATTAATGAATCAAATGTTACAATTGATTCATTAGCTAGAAACTTTGGTAGATTTTTAGATAGAAGTATTAATAATTATGATAGAAAATATTATGTTATTAATGAAAATATTAATAAATTTCAAAACAAGAATAATGAAATAATAACAGATTCCAGTGCTGAAAATTTGTGCATTACATTATTTAATAATGATAAAAATGGGCTTCATAAACTTCTTTTTACAATAACAATTATTTTCGATAATGAGTATGAGTATGAATATGAAAATGAAGGTTTAATTGGTGTTTCGAATATTTTGTTTAATAATCCTAACGAAATTCTTACAATAAAAAAACAACTTGAAGAAAATTATAAGTTTATTGCTAAAAAAGGATTATCAAATGTTCAAAAAGGATTGTTGATTGGAGCAAGTATAACTGCATTAGTGGGTTGTTTTGCTCTTCCAATTTTAAGTGTCGGAGGAATTAGTGCATCTGCCGCTGTAACAACACATGCTTTAGGGCTTGCTGGAGATATGCAACTTGGTGTTGGCCTTTTATCTTTAGGCTCTATTGCTTTAAGCGCACTATTTATAGGTGGCTCATATCTTTGTATGGATTCTTACAATAAAAAGTTAGCAAGAGATGAATTTAGAAAATTAAGCCCTGAATTGAATTCTTTATATTTAGCAATACAATGTACTTATATTCAAAGAATTATAGATAATGTTTCTGAAGATGAATTAAAACAACAATTAGATTCAATTATAAAAAAATTTAATGAATTAAAGCAAGATTTGGATTTTTATTTATTTGTTGAAAAAGAAGAAATAGAAAATAATAAACAAAAATTAAACTCGTTTCATAATTTTGATGATAGGTTGGCTAAGATTTTAGGATTTTAATTTTTTATTTATGGTTATTGAGTATTCAATAGCCATTTTTAGTTATTTTGATTTTATTGATTAAAATAATATTAATAATTTGTTATAATCATTTATTGAGTAGGAGAGATTATGAATTATATTAAAGAAAATGCATCACTATATAAAAAAGTATTAAAATTAATTAAAAAATACAATACTATTGTTGTTTATCGACATGAAATGCCTGATTTTGATGCTTCAGGAACACAAAATGGTTTAGTAACTTGGTTAAAAGATTCTTTTCCAAATAAAAAGATTTATGCTCAAGGAAAAGATTTTTATGATTTTACACCTAAACTTTATCCTCATATTGATGAAGTTGATGTTGATAAATTAGGAGAGTTTTTAGCTATTGTTGTTGATGTTGGTAATACTGAAAGAATTGATAATAAATCTTTTTCAAAAGCAAAAGAAAACAATGTGCTGTTTTTCAATAATATGATAAAATGCAATGTTTCAGAAGTGATAGAGGAGTGATAGAGGAAAACGTCCTGTATCACTGCCTCTGACGCTTGAATATGAATAGCTACAACCTTCGTAGTGATAGAGTGATAGAGGATTTGCAGGAAACTTCGTATGTAATGCTTTGAAAATTCAAAGGATGTAACTAATAGACAGTTAGAGTCCATTTGTATCCTTATTCAAAATAATATTAACATAGATATTTTATATTCATCTCAATGTAAACATCAAATTTATATGCAGTTACATCCATATATCAAGATTAAATGAAAGAGCCATGGACGAATACCAACCATAATTTAAAACAAAATATGAAGTAGCGAAAAATATCAGAATAATCAAAATAAAAGTTTGCAACTCAGTTGCATTAATTTTGTTGTACTTTTACCGTATCGAGAAAAAGAGTAAAGTCATGTCAACAAAACAATGCGAAGAGAAACTCAAAGATAAAGGCGTACGCCCGACAGCCGCCCGAATTCTTATATTGCAGAAACTGTCGGAACAAACATATCCCATTTCCTTGCTCGAATTGGAGGCACAACTGGAAACATTGGACAAATCGACCATTTCACGCTCTTTAGCGATCTTGTTGGAGCATCACGCCATCCACGCTTTCGAGG
>URVS01000312.1 GCA_900551385.1 uncultured Mollicutes bacterium
ATTAGCAAAGAAATTAACAGATGAAAAATATGAAAATTTTCTTTTCATTAATTAAAGGTAAAGCATTATCTTTATTTTGCAATAAAACTGTGCCTTCTTGAACAATTTTTTTAGCGCATTCTTTTTCAGCTTCTGTTGCTACATAATCACTACTTGAAAAGAATGTATCTAATAAACCTTCATATTTATATGCAATACTTGTACCAATACCTAAGCCAGTAGAAAGAACAACAGATGTTGTTAATAAAGTGATTTTCGCCCAAAGAGGGAATTGTTTTTTACTCATCTTATTTTCTCCTCTTGATTTAATCAATTTATTATTCAACTACCTTAACATCAGCTTCAATACACATTCTATTTTGAGCTTTTGTTTCTGTAATATTTTCAACATTATAAATATAACGATTTCCAGGTTTACCATATTGTGCTAAGAAATCTTCTTTAGAATTAATTTTAGCACCACCAGCTAATTCATGAGGGAATGTTGATTTTTCACTATCAATGCTTAATGAGAACATTCCATTATAAATATCATTATTAACTTGTACATGTGTAGCGTTACTTAAAGCAATTTTAGTAAATCCATCATAATCAGCATTTTTTTCACCTATTGTATAAGTACCTTCTAAGAAATAAATGTAATTTGTCATATTACTTGGATTAACTTGAGTTAAAGCATAAGAACCATTACTAAATAATTGTAATTGTTCATAATATTGATTTTCTTTTGTTTCTGTAACTTCTTTCCCTTCACCATCTTTATAAGTTGTTGTTTCTTTAATAACATATTTAGCAATATAGATGTTATCTAATTCAACTTTTGGTTCATTTGAGCAACTTGTTAATGCACCAACTGATGTGAATGCAAGAGCAGCTAATAATAAAAATTTCTTTTTCATAAAATCCTCCTTTAAAAAGTAATTTTCTAAAAGTATTTTAAAAAGAAATGAAAACGCTTGCATGGTTTTGGCTTGAGTGGTTGAAATTATGTCCCAAAATGCAAATTATATAAATGGAATTAATATTTTTAAAGAAAAAACATTATTTTGATATGAAATATTTGTTACTCCATGGTATTTTTTTACTATTGATTTAATAGATGAAATACCATATCCATGAAATCCAACATCTTCTTTAGTAGTATTAATTTGTCCATTATCAACATTTAATTTACCATCATAAAAATTAACAATTGAAATCATTATATTGTTTAAATATGTATCAACATTAATATTTATCATTTTATTATTGTCATCTAGTTTTTCTACTGCTTCAAGAGCATTATCAAGAGCGTTGCCAAACAAAGTATAAATATCTATTGAATCAATAAATTTTAATTGTTCAGCATTACCAAGATAAGATAATTTTATATTTTTATTTATACAATATAATTGTTTTTCCATCAAAATAATATCAAGAACATCATTATTTGTATGAATATTAATATCATAAATCATAATTTCTTTTTGTAATTTATTTAAAGTTTCATTACGATCTTCTGTTTGCATATTTTTTAAATCTTCAATTTGATGTTTTAAATCATGACATTTGTGATTTATTAAATCAATTGATTCTTTTTTTAATTGATATTGTTTTTTATTTTCATATAACAAATGATTTATAACCTCTTTTTCATTTTGGCTTTTATTTTCATAAAGCAATAAATACACTGCAAAAAGAATTAAAAAACAAGTCAAAAATTCTATAGCCAATCCTAAATAATTAGGATTTAAAACATCACCAGAACGATAAATTGTTTGACCAGAAAAAGTTAAAAATAAAGTAATAATTAACATAATTGTATACATAACAATAGTACTTCTTTTTTCTGGAGCGTAAACATTACCAATATTTTTAAATTTTTTTGCTGCTAAAAAATAAATAGGTATTAATAATAATGCATAAGAAAATAAACATATAATAAAATATAACCATAATTTATTTCTTAAATCTGGAAATAAAGTTAACGCGATCAATTCATTAATAAACGTATATTCTATATGTTGTAAAAATACAATGATTATTTCAAATTACTTAAACTTTTTCTTATACCCGCAGTCGCAATAAGATCCGCCGGAAGCCAGGGTGTATTCCCTGACAAAATTGGTGACACCGCCCGCCTCGCTCATGGTGTAGTCAAACTGGCACATGGCAGGGATCAGCTCAGTAAGTCCCAGTTCCTTCATAAGGGTACAGATTCCGCCTTGCTGTGCTTATGTCTCTTGCGCACTTCTCTGGCGTGATCTCTGCGGGCCGCAATAGCTTCTGCCTCTTCCTTAGGTATCAGCTTCGTGGTCTTGACGATATATACGCCGCCATCATATGCCTTGCGTACCCGGATCTTGCCCTTGAGATAGCCGTGCTTCTCGCAATAAGCCACGCAGTAATAATGCCTGCCGTTAGCGCTGA
>URVS01000313.1 GCA_900551385.1 uncultured Mollicutes bacterium
TATTTATAATTTTATAGAAGATAAATAATATTTATTAACTTTACCTGATCAAGATGTTATTTCTACTATATATGGTAAAAAAATATTATTATTAAATACATTTATTTATAATTTAAGTGAAAAAATGATAAAAATACATAATTTATCTCAAAAAGAAGATAAAATCGATTTAGATTGGGTAGAAAAAAATACCATTATAATTCACTATCTTGGTAGAAATAAACCTTGGAAAGAAAATTATAAAGGTATTTTATTACCTTATTATAAAAAATATGAAGTTAAATAACATAAGGAAAATCTTTTAATAATTCATCTATTTTATTTTTTATTTGTCCTAATAATTCTTCATTATTAGGATTTTTTAATATTTGAGAAATATAAATTCCTATTTGATAAAATTCTTTTTCTTTAAAACCTCTAGTAGTCATTGCTGGACTTCCTAAACGAATACCAGAACAATATTTAGCTTTTTCTTGATCAAAAGGAATAGTATTTTTATTACATACAATTCCAACTTTATTTAATAATGTTTCAGCTTCTAATCCATTTAATGAACAATTACTTTTTAAATCCACTAAACATAAATGATTATCTGATCCACCACTTACTATTCTAAAACCTTCTTCTTTTAAAGCTTTAATTAAAGATTGCATATTAGATTTAACTTGTTTAATATATAATTTAAAATCATCTTGTAAAGCTTCACCAAAACAAACAGCTTTAGCTAAAATAATATGTTCAAGAGGTCCACCTTGCACGCCAGGAAAAACTCTTTTATCAAGAATAGAAGCATATTTTTCTTTACACATAATTATTCCACCTCGAGGACCTCTTAAAGTTTTATGAGTTGTAGAAGTAACAAAATCTGCATAAGGAATTGGACTAGGATGTTCATTTGCTGCTACTAAACCTGCAATATGAGCAATATCAACCATCATTAATGCATTTACTTTATCACATATTTCTCTAATTCTTTTAAAATCAATAATTCTGGAATATGCAGAAGCTCCTGCAACAATTAATTTAGGTTTATATAAAAGAGCTAATCTTTCTAATTCATCATAATCAATACATTCTGTTTCTTTATTAACTCCATAAGGAATAAAATTATAAGTCATACCAGAAAAATTTAATTTATGACCATGGCTAAGATGACCACCTGCATCTAAAGACATTCCTAAAACAGTATCCCCTTGATTTAAAACACTTAAATATACTGCCATATTAGCTTGAGTTCCAGAATGAGGTTGAACATTTACATGTTCACAAGAAAATAATTTTTTTGCTCTTTCAATTGCTAAAGTTTCTGCTTCATCAATATATTCACATCCACCATAATATCTTTTAGAAGGATAACCTTCAGCATATTTATTAGTTAAAACACTGCCACATGCTTCTAAAACATCTTTAGAAACAAAATTTTCAGAAGCAATTAATTCTACATGATTATTTTGACGATTCAATTCTTCTAACATTATCTTTTTTACTTGTAAATCTTTCATAATACCTCCCTAAATTAATAAATGATTGAAACATTTTTTTAGATAAATTATTATTTAACAATTCTAAATGAAATTGCATACCAATAATTGGTAAATATTTATGCTCTATTAATTCTATTATCTTATGAGATTTCCCAACTTGCAACAAATTTTTTCCTAGTAATTTTATACCTTGATGATGATAAGAATTAATTTTAATTTTTTTATGATTTAAATAAGGAAAAAATCTTGATTTATTAATTATTAAATATGCTTCATTATGATAATGAATTTCATTTATATTTTGATATAATGAACCACCATAATAAACATTAATAGCTTGTAAACCTCGACAAATACCTAATAAAGGTTTTTTATTATTTTCACAATAATTAATAATTTTAAAATCTAATAAATCCATTTCTTGATCAACATTATAAGAAGATATATTTTCTTCATTATATAATAATGGATTTATATCATCACCACCAGTAAGAAGAAGTAAACAACAATATTTTCCTAATATTTCAACATCATTAATTGAGGTAATTAAAATAGGTGTTAAATTAAATTCTTTAAGAAAAGATAAATATGTTTCATTAATAAATTTTTTCTTTTTATCGTTAATATATATATTTCTAGCGCTTATTCCAATATTCATTACATTAATTTATGCAAAAAACAAGAAATAGTTTACATTAAATTAATCAAGAAATATAATAATTTAGCTATGAAAAAGATTGAAATGACTAAAGGCAACATTTTAAAAGCTTTATTATTATTTACAATACCTTTAATTATCGGCAATATCTTTCAGTTGTTATATAACACAGTTGATATGGCAGTGGTTGGAAGATATTGTGGGACAGAAGCTGTTGATTCAGTAGGTGCGGCTACACCTGTTTTTAATATCTTATCTTTTTTAGT
>URVS01000314.1 GCA_900551385.1 uncultured Mollicutes bacterium
AAATTTACTTCAGCAAAATGGTCTCTCTGGTGAATTGGTTGAATTGCATGATCAATTTAATGATTCTTTTTTTCAAATGTCATTAGATATTGCTGAAATATTATAGTTAGATAAAAAATAAATTAATTAATAATTTAGTTAATTTATTTTTATTAATAATAAAATTCTTTATATCTTTATATAATCATGAAATTTATTAGTTAAAAGCAATGCTTTTTCATCTATATATATTTTTTATTAGATAATAATGTATTTAAATAAATTGTTTAAATTTCCAAACGTTTTAAGATTGAATTAATTTTATTAAAATGGAATTTAACTTTATATTTCGTATGTCGATATAAGTATAGAAAATCTTGAAATATTTTTAAAAACAAATATATTAGGAACACAGGTATTAATGGATGCATGTAGAAAATATGGTATAAAAAGATATCATCAAGTAAGTACTGATGAAGTATATGGTGATTTACCTTTAGATAGACCTGATTTGTATTTTACTGAAGAAACACCTATTCATACATCTTCACCTTATAGTGCTTCTAAAGCAGAAGCAGATTTATTAGTCTTAGCGTATCATAGAACATTTAAGCTACCTGTTACTATTTCAAGATGTTCAAATAATTATGGACCTTATCATTTTCCTGAAAAATTAATTCCATTAATGATTCAAAAAGCATTAAAAAATGAACCTTTACCTGTATATGGAAATGGATCTAATGTAAGAGATGGGTTATATGTTGGAGATCATTGTAATGCAATTGATTTAATTGTAAGAAATGGTAAAGATGGAGAAGTATATAATATTGGTGGACATAATGAAAGAAGTAATTTAGAAGTTGTAAAAACAATACTAAAAGCTTTAAATAAACCAGAAACATTAATTACTTATGTAAAAGATAGACCTGGACATGATTTAAGATATGCAATGGATCCAACTAAAATAGAAACTGAATTAGGATGGAAACCAGAATATAATTTTGATAGTGGAATTCAAGAGACTATTAAATGGAATTTAAATCATCAAGATTGGATTAATCATGTTGAATCTGGTGAATATATGAAATGGATGGAAAGGTATAATTAGATTTTGTTCATTAAATCTAAAGATTTTAATAATTTATAATTGTCATCTTGTTTATAATTTAATGTTTCTTTTAATTTATTTCTTCTTTTTTTTAGTAAATAAAAGAATCTAAATAAATATGCAAAAGGAATAGTTATTATTAATTTTGACCATGGATATAATTTAAACAATTCTTTAATTGGAATAAAAAGTTTTTTAAATAAATATACAAATTTATTACCATTGTAGAAGTTATTTAAAAAATTGATAACACTGTTTTCTCCAAATCCATGTATTCCACAATTAAGGCAATAATCTATCATTTTATACACATCATTGTTTTTGGTAAACTTAATTGAATTATAATTAAATATTAAATATAATTCATTTAAGACCATATTAAAGAATTTTTCAAGATTAAATTTTTTTAGAATAGATGTTATATAATCTATATTTAAATTTTTGTTTTGTAATAACAAATATATATCAATTAATTCTCTTAATCCTGCTCCCATATTGATATGTTTAGCGTAGTGGCCAAAGATATATATAAAATTATAATTTTCATCAAATTCACATTTAAATTTTTCTTTGTTCTTTATATTATCGAAAGGTTTGTTAAAATATTCGTTTAATATTCTAAAATCTTCAAATAATTTATGATGTAATTCAATGGAAATATTGTTATATATGAGTGTATAGTCTTTTTCGCTATCATCAATTGTCTTAAATTTATTATTAATTAGGCATTGTAAAGCTTTCTTGTAGTCTTCAGGTTTAACTAATACATCTATATCTCCCATCATTCTTAAATTAGGATCAGAATATAGATTTTGTAATTCATATCCTTTTAAGAATACATGAGGAATATTATTTTTAGTAAGTATATCATCTACAAGTATACCTACTTCATTGAATTTTTCATGAATAAGACATGATTGATAATAATATTTTCTAAATTCTTTTCTTTTATCTACTTTGTATAAGAAAGGTAAAAATGTTTGTTCTTTCATTATACGCATGAATTCTTGATCATTAATATAATTAGATAAATCAAGTGTTTTACCATTAATAGCGGCATCTATAATTTGTAATATAATATCTCTATACATATATATTTCTTCCAATGAAATAATAACATTATATTCAATTTAAAGCAATGTTATGTTAGTTTTATCGTGGCTAGTAACCACGATAAATAAAATATATAATTTTTAATAAATTTATTAATTATAATTTATTTAATTAACTAGTAAAACGGTATTAAAAATATTTTAATTCTACTGAGAGTAGAGCTTGGTCTCTAAAGTCGAGACATCTACTTTCTTTTATTTTTGT
>URVS01000315.1 GCA_900551385.1 uncultured Mollicutes bacterium
GTATCATCTATTAATGTTTTATTAAATGAAACAAATAATATTCTTTTGCCTTCTTCACGTACTAAAACATTTATAAATTTATATAAAAGTGTAAGACTTTTTCCTGTACCTGCATATCCTTCAATTAAAAGTTGATCTTCATCTTGCTCAATAATACTAATTTGTTCAGGAGATAAGTTTATTCCTTCAAGATAAGTATAGTCTTTAAAGTTCTGCCATATCTTAGAGAACTTACTGAAAAATAATTTACTTTCATTACTTATTGTCAATTATAAACATCCCCTTTCTACAAACATAAATATGTGGACACATCATACAGTGATTTCCATTATTATATTCATCTTCATTTATATAGTCTTTTAAAAATGTACTATAATAATCTTCACTTTTAAAATTACCTTTATTATATCTATTTTTGATTTTCCAGTTTTCGCCTACAATATATTTACTTTTTAATAGATACATCGTATCCATATTCTTTGGATAATTTATTCCATCAAAATACTTATAATTTGACATGATACTTTTTCTTCCATATTCACAAGTTAATATATTTTGTTTCACTACTTGCTTCCACTGTGGGAATAATGGGAATAGAAATTTTGACATATTACTATAACTATCATCAATACTATTTTTTAGAATAGATACAATATTTGAAAATACTAACTTGTTATGAAAATCTGAATAATACATTGGATATGAATTTAAAATAGATGTATATAAAAATTTGTTTTCACAAAAATCTAAATCTCTATATGATACTTCGGAATAACTTGAATACTTCTTAGTTAATTCTTTTATATCATATACATAAAATTTTTTCTCTTTTAATTGTTCTTCATATATTTTTTCATTTTCAGATAATCCTTGTTTAACTTCATTGGTACTTCCATATATAGTCTCAATTTGTTTTAAAATAATCGACTTACTATCATCTTGCCTCAATCCTGCAATCCAACTAAACTCTTTTACTCCATTAAAATTAATAAATAAATTTGCTATACTAAATTTCAAATATGACTCTGTAGATTTTCTGCTTATTTCTTCTAACTCCAAACCATTTTTTATAAGCTCTTTATGTCTTCCTTGTAATGAAGAATCAATAATATCCTCCAAGTCTTCACTTTTTAACAATGAATCCCTAGAGTATTTCATCTTTCTATATTCATCATTAGCTTTAAATGATAAATCTGATAAATATATAGCTCTTCTTCCATCTTGTTCTACTATTCTATCTCTCAAAATAATTCCCTCTAATTGATCAATTGCATAATCTTGTTCTTTATTTTGCTCTACATCATTTTTAAAATTTAGAATAATATTAAATAATTCACCTATATCATCTCTATGCATTTCTTTAGGAAAATCTCTATGATTATTTAAAACACCCCATATTTTTCTTACTATTCTTTTCTGTAATTCTGCTCCCTCTTTGCTAAGATTAATTATATAGTTATTTCTAAATGCGTATTTTAGCATCTCAAAATGATTATCCATATTAATCAACCCATCTTTACCTTCAAATGCTTTAAGAATAAATTTCTTCAATTTTGTAGTAACCATTAACATATAATTAAAAGTTATATTATATTCTTCTGGATTGTTATAACCAAAAGCTCTAAATGGATTAGATAAGAATCTTTTTTGTTTATCTTTTTTTATCCTTAATTTCACTTGTTCTTCAAAAATCTCATTAATCTCTTCTAAATCCTTTAATGAATTTATTCTTTCTATAATTTCATCTATAGTTTTTACTCCATTAAAATAATCTTCATTCTTTAGTAAGTATTCACTTAGCCTTACCCCGTTCCACTCTTTATACTCGATCCAACCTGATGTAATAAGTTCTCTATATAGGTTAAAATCCATATATACTGTAAAATCTTTCACTTTGCATTTATATAAATTTATTAAAAATCTTCCAACTGCACTTTGAGCACAATGCTCTAATGTTATGTCTTCCTTATCAATACATCCACCTAAGCTATCTTTGTAAAAGGTTATTACTTTTCTCTTTTCCTTATTCTTCCCTTGCCTTTGATTAAATTCTCTTTTGAAATCACTTACTTCCTCATATGTTTTAACAATAACTTTTTCATCTTTTCTATCCTGATAATCATTGCCCTCAAGATAATCTATGTATTTAGAATTTATATCATTTAAACCATCTGAACTTGTAATACTTAAATTAAATAAATTATTATTTTTATAAAGCATGTCCCAGTTTTTATTTACTGCTTTCAATTGTTCAAAATATGGTATTCTAAAGATAATCTCAAATCTAGCTATATTTAATAATTCAATGATTATCCATCTATTTAAATCTATTGTATTTATATTATAAAAATGAATTTTATTTATTTTTCCACCATCATATCCTTCAATGTTTT
>URVS01000316.1 GCA_900551385.1 uncultured Mollicutes bacterium
TTAAGATTAGCTATTTTTTCATTGTTATTAATGGATTGCTTTTATTATTTTCTTAGAAATTAACAGTAACTTGTATATAATCAGCACAACAAATATTAAAAATAATTTGAGTATTGTTGTGATAATATGGCTAGTCAAAGTGAAGCAGCTCTAGAAAATAATTTAATTAAAACCTTAGTTGATGGAGGTTATGAGCAAGTTTTAATTAAAGATGAAAAAGAGTTAGAATCTAATTTTAAACAGCAATTGGAAAGATTTAATAACACTACTTTTACTGATGATGAGTTTAAAAAGATTCTTATTCATTTGGAAGGAGGTTCTATTTTTGAAAAAGCTAAAAAGCTCAGAGACCAATATGAACTTTCTCGTGAAGATGAAACATTCTATGTTAAATTTTTAAACAAAAAAGAATGGTGTAAAAATATTTTTCAAGTTGCAAATCAAATTACAATGGAAGGAACATATAAAAATCGTTATGATGTGACTATTCTTATTAATGGTTTGCCTTTAGTTCAAATTGAACTTAAAAAGCGAGGTGTTGAACTAAAACAGGCTTTTAAACAAATTCAAAGATATCAGTTACATTCATTCCATAATCTTTTTAATTATGTACAGATATTTGTAATCAGTAATGGTGTAAATACTAAATTTTTCTCAAATAACTCAGAACTAAATTATAACTTTACATTTTTCTGGAAAGATAAAAATAATAACAATATCAATAATTTAGAAGATTTTGCAACTACATTTCTGGAAAAATGTCATTTATCTAAAATGATTTCACAATACATTGCTTTAAATGAAACAAAAAAATCACTGATGGTTTTAAGAGCATATCAGTATTATGCTGTTGAAGCTATTCTTGAGAGTGTTTCAAATAAATCTAACGGATATGTATGGCACACAACAGGTTCAGGTAAAACTTTAACTTCATTTAAAGCTTGTCAAATATTAACCAGTAGGGAAGATATTGATAAAGTAATGTTTATTGTTGATAGAAATGATTTGGATTATCAAACAACTAAAGAGTTTAATAGTTTCTCAGCAGGTGCAGTAGACGGGACTGATAATACAAATGCTCTTATTAAACAATTAAAAGGTAAAAATAAACTTATTATCACAACAATACAAAAGTTGCATCGTGCTGTAAAAGGTAGGGCAAAACAATTAGAAAACTATAGGAATCTTCGCATGATTTTAATGTTTGATGAGTGTCACAGATCCCAGTTTGGAGATATGCACAAAGACATTACAAATTTCTTTACCAATATTAACTACTATGGCTTTACAGGAACTCCAATTTTTGCTGAAAATGCAAATAAATCAAGAACCACTCAGGATTTATTTGGAAAACGTCTGCATTCCTATTTAATTAAAGATGCTATTCATGATGAAAATGTTTTAGGATTTGCAGTAGATTATGTTGGAACATATAAAAGCAGGGTTAAAACTGATATTGAAGTTGAAGCTATTGATACAGGAGAGGTTATGGAATCTGAAGAAAGATTGGAGAAAATTGTTGATTATATTATTAAATATCATAATAATAAATATCACAAAGAATTTACAAGTATGTTTTGTGTTTCATCAGTTCCGGTTTTAAATAAATATTATAATATTTTTAAAAAGAAAAATCCTGATTTAAAAATTGCAGCTATTTATTCATATGGAGACAATGTAGATTTGGAGGAAGGTAATAGACATCCCCGCGATAACTTAGAAAGCCATATTGAGGATTATAATGAAATGTTTGGAACTAATTATTCAACAGATGATTTCGGTTCATATTATGTTGATGTAAGTAAAAGAAGTAAAAACAAGCAAATTGATATTCTTTTAGTTGTCAATATGTTTTTAACTGGTTTTGATAATCCTTTATTGAATACATTATATGTTGATAAGAATTTGCAGTATCATGGTTTAATTCAAGCATTTTCAAGAACAAACAGGATTGATAATGTTAAAAAAACACAGGGAAATATTGTCTGTTTTAGAAATCTTAAAAAAAGAGTTGATGAAGCAGTTAGACTTTTTTCAGATACTGATGCTGAAGGTTATGTAATAACTTTACCTTATAGTGAATATGTTGAAAAATTTAATTCATGTGCAAGCAGACTTTTAACATTAGTGCCAGATGTGCAGGATGTTGATGGTTTAGAAGATGAAAAAGATGTTGAAAAATTTGTTTTAAACTTTAAAAATATTCTTAGGGTTTTAAATAGGATGACTACATTTGCAGAATTTAGTTATGATGATTTAAAATTAACAGAACAAGATTTAAATGATTATAAAAGTAAATATTTGGATTTATATGCTAAGGTTAGCCGTAGAGAAAGTCCTGAAAAGTCAAGTATTTTAGATGATATAGATTTTGAAATAGAACTTACAA
>URVS01000317.1 GCA_900551385.1 uncultured Mollicutes bacterium
TTTGAAATATAAAAATAAAAAAATAGAAAAAGTAGTTTTATTGTCTTAACACTCTTATATCCTTAGGAGTTACAACAATAACATTTTTTGTACTTCCAAGTAAGATTACACTTGCATTTGTTGCATTTTTAAATGCTTTTAATGTTGAAGATAGCTTTCTAAATTCAGAAGCTCTTCTTTCTTGAATATATTTTAAATCAAGTATTGCTGGAACACCTGTTTTATTTACATTATCTAATTCATCTGATAATGAATTTAAGGATTTAATTTTTACTAAACGAATAGTATCAATATTTACACCTTGTTCTGGTTCAATTAAGACTGCTTCATCATCAGAATGATCAACAATTATATCTTCATAATCTGATTCATATGAATCACCCACATCTGAAATGAAATTATCACTTAACATTTTTTGATCATCGTCAAAGTTAGGTTCCATATCTGAATCAACATTATAATCACGATCCAAACTTTTTTTAATATTAATTGAAATATCCCTTAGGCTATTATCCATTTTTCTCACCTATATAATCCAAAACAGTCTTTAACAAACGTTTAAGACCACCATTAGAATCTGTATGTATATCCACAGTAGGTAAATTAAATTTTGATTCTATATTCTCTAATGATAAATCAGGAGCATTTCTTCTATTAATTGATAAAGCAACTACTTTTGTAGGTTCAACAGCTTCAATAGCATTTAATTCTGTGGAAATACCAACAGGTTCTCTGAATGGATGGTTTTCCCTGTGACATAATACTACAGCATCTGGCATTGCTCCAAACAATATAGCTGCTGAAAGTCCTTTAGGATGTGGATTACCAGTTTCTGTTAAACTTGATTGACCTTCAATGAAAATAATATCTGCATCTTCCTCTTCTTCAAAATATTTTACTGTTCCCATTATAGCTGAAGGAACATCCATTACAGATAAACTTCCAGCTCTGAAATTAATATCAGTTGGAGGTTGTAATCCCATTTCATCTGTTGAAAATATTTTTGCATTGAGACCTAACTCTTTTGCTGCTTTACCCAAGTTACGTGTTGTGGTTCTTTTTCCACATTCTTGTGATGTACCACCTATAAATATAACAGGTTTTTTATGATGATATGTTATTTTTGGTAATACTTCTGTTACTTTTTCTGGTGCAGTACCTATTACTTTTTCAACATTATCTAATCTTGAACTTATTTGTTTTATTTGAACACCTTTTTGATTAGCAAATTTTATTAGGGATGGATTTTCTTCTAAAGGTAATGATCTAAATGATGTTAATACATTTTGTCCTAGATCTATAGCTTGAACTGCATATTTTAAAGCAGCACCTTCAGCTCCTATAGGTAACATTATTGCTACTGTTTTTGAATTTGATTCTTCAACCAATGTTTTTAAATCAGAACCTACTATATGTCCACAAAATTCTTTTCCTTGTTTTGCTTTAGAATCATCTAAAAAGCCAGCAGTTTCAACTCCATCAAAATTAGATAATTTTTCTCCACCTCCACCAGCTCCAATGATTATAAACGGACTTAAATCCTGAAAATCTTTACTAGATGTTATAGAATACAAAAAATCACTTCTCCAAAAAAATTTATTTTATAAATAATTATATAATTTTAAATCTATTATATTTAGATATATTTCAACTATAATTTATAATTATACATTTTTTTATAAAAAAAAGTAATTTATTATTAGTATTTAAAAAAATGTTTTATTAATTAGATTTATAAAAAAATTATATTCATAATATAATTTCTAGAAATATATTAAAATCAGATTTTACACTTAAAATAGAATTTAATTAAAAAATTTAAGTATTAATAAAATTTAAATTAGTAATATACAATAAAATAAGGATGAAAATTATAAAGTAGAACAAATATTACTATAAACGACTAATATCCATTTTAAAAACAAAAACATATCTTTTAGAGACTTAAACCTTTAAATTTTTATTTAGAAAAAAACTTAAAAAAAATTTTCAGGAATATTTAAAACATAACATACATTCTTAATTATTTACAACAGTAACATATAAAACTAGGTAATATCAATTGATAAAAAGTAGTATAAAAAAAAATAAAATTTATTGGATATTATTTAATATCTTATTTTCCCAACCACACCAAAAACGGATATGATGGTCAGCTCATCATATCCGTCCATTTTTTCAATACCCATACACAAGACTTAATCTCTTGCGAAGCAATTGTAAAAGTAAGATCTGCGTGCACTTGTTCCTCTATACCAGTCAAAGCTTTTCTGGCTTCAATCCCTTTATCGGTCAACACTACAAAATTATTCCGTTTATCCTCCTGACACATTTTCCGCTGAACAAACCCACGTTTTGTAAGGGTATTCAGCAATTTAGTCACATT
>URVS01000318.1 GCA_900551385.1 uncultured Mollicutes bacterium
ATTCTAATAACGATAATTTTGATCCAATGTAATTCATAGGTTAATTATAACAAATATTTATTTTAATTAAAATATTTATTTACTCCAATTAATACAAGCATTCACAGCTTTATGCCAATTATGAATGTATTCTTCTCTTATATTATTATCCATGTTAGGAACAAAAACATAATTCTTATTTTTCAATTTAATAATTTGATCTAAAGAAGAAAAAACACCTTCTTTTAAGCCTGCTAAAAACGCTACACCTAAAGCTGTACTTTCCATTATTGATGGTCTTATCACTTCTGTATTTATAATATCAGCTTGAAATTGCATTAAAAAATTATTTTGTGAAGCTCCTCCATCAACTTTTAATTTATTTAGTTTTAAAGATGTATCTTTTTCCATAGCTTTTATAACATCTAAAGTTTGATATGCAATAGCTTCTAAAGCCGCTCTAATGATATGATTTCTTGTTACACCTCTAGTTAAACCAAATATTGTTCCTCTAGCATACATATCCCAATATGGTGCACCAAGTCCAGTAAAAGCTGGTACAATATAAACTCCATTATTAGAACTTACTTTATTAGCAAAATATTCTGAATCACTTGATTCAACAATAAATCTTAATTCATCTCTTAACCATTGAATTAATGCTCCACCTACAAAGATAGAACCTTCTAAAGCATATTGAACTTTATTATCATAAGTAGCAGCAATAGTAGTTACTAAGCCATGTCTAGATGAAACAAATTTTTCACCAATATTCATTAATAAAAAACAACCAGTTCCATAAGTATTTTTTACTTCGCCTTCATTAAAACATGTTTGGCCAAATAAAGCAGCTTGTTGATCACCAGCTACTCCTGAAATAGAAATATCTCTACCTAAAATTGATACTTTACCAAAATCATCACTAGAATTTTTTACTTCAGGTAACATTTTTAATGGTATATTAAAATATTCACATAATTTTTTATCCCAAGTTAAAGTTTTAATATTAAATAACATTGTTCTTGATGCATTAGTATAATCAGATGCAAATACTTTACCATTAGTTAATTTCCAAATTAACCAAGTATCAACAGTTCCAAATAATAAATTACCTTTTTCAGCTTCTTGTTGAGCGCCTTCAACATTATCTAAAATCCATCTTAATTTAGTCGCAGAAAAATAAGCATCTAAAACTAAACCTGTATTTTGTAAAACATATTCTTCTAAATGATCTTTTTTCATTTGTTCAACTAAAGATGATGTTCTTCTACATTGCCATACTATTGCATTATAAATTGGTTTACCAGTATGTTTATTCCAAACAATAGTTGTTTCTCTTTGATTAGAAATACCAATGGTTTTTATATTATCAACATCAATACCACTTTTAGCTATTGCTTCAATTAAAACAGCATATTGAGAAGCATAAATTTCCATTGGGTCATGTTCAACCCAACCTGGTTTAGGATATATTTGGGGAAATTCTTTTTGTACTATTTCTATAATATTAGCTTCATCATCAAATACGACCGCTCTTGATGATGTTGTTCCTTGATCTAAAGAGATAATATATTTATTTTGTCCCATAATAATTTCCTCTTTTTAATTATATAATCTTTTATTCATTATTGCAAAATTATATTTTAAAAGCAAAAATCTATTTATATCAAAAAACAATCAATAAAAATGTAATTTTAATTAATTATCATAGAGAAAAATGCACATGTATTTTTTTTACTTGCAAAAATAATTCTTATATTTTAATATTGTTTATGCTAGAGGAAACTCATACTACCTACCATTCTTATACCCCTCTAGCAGGCCCTATGTGAATAGGACCTTTACAAAAAAATAACGCACTTTTCAGTGCGTTTTATATTACTTTAATAATTCAAGAATTTCGTCTTTTGGTTTATAACCTAATGAAGTTTTAATTAGTTTACCATTTTCCATTATTACAACAAGTGGAATACTTGTGACATGGAACATTTGAGCAAGTTCAGCTTCATCATCAACATTAACTTTGCAAATTTTGACATCAGTTACTTCTTCAGCAACTTCTTCAATAATAGGCCCAAGCATTCTACAAGGATTGCACCAGGGAGCCCAAAAATCAATTAAAACTTTTCCGTTATAATCCATAACTTCTTCTTTAAAATTATTTTTATTTAAATGTAATACTTCCATTTTTTTACCTCCTCTAGGTATATTTATTATATGATATTTTAATTTTTTTTAAAGATTAAATTAGTAGTTTTCACAATTTAATTCAAAATATGCTTGTGGTTTTGAACAAACTGGACATACTTGTGGAGCTTTATTACTAACAACAATATTTCCACAATTTCTACATTTCCAAGTATGAATACCAGTTTTCTTTTTAAAGACTTCTA
>URVS01000319.1 GCA_900551385.1 uncultured Mollicutes bacterium
TAATGTTAAGTGTTTCCATAACAACTCTTGATGGCTTGATTTTCACTATCTTATTCGTTGCTTGATGGATATGATTACTTCTTATGTTTGTTAATCTTCTATGAAGTAATCTTATTTCTTTTTCAAGTTTTATAATGTTGTTAGTTTTTTTAAATTGACAACGGTTTTCACCACCTTTCTTTATTTTATTTAGGGTTAATCATATTTCTTAACCCTTATATATCAAGGCCTTTATGGCCAAGATTTTTTATATCACTCAAATTTTTCAGTATCATTTTTGCTCCTTTGGATAAAACTAATAGCATATACATAAAATAATTAGTTGCACTAACGGAGGGTTAAAAAATGATAACAGGACAAGAGATATTTAACATAGTTGATCTATTTACTTCACAATCAACAATTAATTTTTACGAAAACATATTTGATAATTTAGATTTATCATTTATACCTGAATTTATTGAATCAAAACGTGGACCAAAAGGCTATTCACGTCACGCTCTTACTAGAGCGTTTGTTGTTATGAACTGTGAACATTTTAGAGAAATAACTCTACTTTGTGATTTTTTAAATACTAATTTAAAAATTGCTCAATTATGCGGATTTGACATTACTAAACCATTACCTTCTTATAGCGTTTACCAACGTTTTATTCATGATATTGATAATAATTTACTAAAGGAAATAATGAAATCACAAGTAAATGAACTTATAAAATTAGATGCCATAGATAACTCAATAGTATCTGTAGATTCAACCCCTATAAAAGCAAATACAAAGTATAATAATCCAAAATGTTTTTCTAAAAATAAATTTTCTAATGAAAAACATCCTAAATCAGATAAGGACTGTAAATTAGGAGTCCACACTGCAAATAATGAAGATTCAAAAAAGAATTATACTTTTTATTGGGGTTATAAAAATTTAATAATGTGTGATGCAAAATCAGGATTGCCAATTTATGAAGTAACTCTTACAGGCGAAAAAGCTGATGTTTCAAGTCTAATTAATTTTTTAGATAAAATAAATTCTTGGTTTAGCTTAAAAAATTCCAAAATTCTCGCTGATAAAGGTTTTGATTCTAAAGCAAACTATAATTACATAAAAGATATTTTACATTCTGAAGCTTTTATTGCTAAAAATAAACGTAACAGCAAAACTGTTGAAACTATTTCTTGCGGTAACCCGCTATGCGAAGCAGGTTTAGCAATGCATAAAGACGGTAAGCAATATCTAAAAGGTTCAATAAAACAAAAATTTTGTTGTCCATTTAGAACATCAAAAGATGATTCTAAATGCCCTTGTAATCACCCTAAATATAATAATGGTCATAAAAATAGAGGATGTATAAAATATAAATCTATCAGTACAGACTATAGATCAACCGTCGATGATACCTCAGATTATTTTAAACTATACTATTCAAAGAGAACTGAATCAGAACGCTACAATTCACGATTTAAGAATCTTAATCTTGAAAATGCCTCTGTTAGAAATATTTCTTCCATATCTAACCTAAATACCTTAGGTCACATATGCCTTTTAACAGTTGCTATTGCTGCAATTGTTAATAAAAAGGAAGATAAGATTTGTTCTCTAAGCAAGCTTAAACGAGCTAGTTAGCTCTTTAACAACCTAATATTTTACATTTTATTATCCTCATAGGGATAGTCTGCCCTTTTTTAGGTCACTTTATTACTAATAATCCTAATTTTCCTATTTTTTCATCTCTAATTAATATTCACTTTTTAAAAGATCAATTATGCTCATCTCTATATTTTATTTATATCATATTTATCGCTATTAATTTCCGAAATTAAACCTTCTGTAGTACTTATAATCGGCCCTGGTACAAACTCTTCATAATCATAATAAAAGTCTCTTTCCTCTTTATATAAGTCTCTATCTGGTGAGTAGAATATAATCGGTCTTTCTAAAAGAGAATATTCAAACACTACTGAAGAATAATCCGTTATAAGCATTTCTGAAATTAATAAAATATCATTTATATTATCATAGTCAGATAAATCTATAAGATTATCATATTTACTATCATCAATTCTAGTCTTAACAAAAGGGTGCATCTTTAAACCAAAAATATAGTCATCAGGTATACTTTTTAAAACCTTTTCTAAATCAAAAGTAATATCTAACTTAGCATTAGATTGGCTAGTTCCTCTAAATGTCGGTGCATATAAAATAAGCTTTTTATCTTTTAATTTAGGATATCTATCATATAACTTTAACTTACTTTTATTTTGCTTTTCTTTGTCAAAGAATAAATCAGTTCTAGGTACACCAATAGGGTCTATCTGTTCCTCACTCATATTAAATGCCTCAGCATAATA
>URVS01000320.1 GCA_900551385.1 uncultured Mollicutes bacterium
TATATTTTTGTATTTTAGATTTTTCAGTGTTTATTCTTTTCTCAATCGTACTTAATTAACTAACAATTCTTTTATGTATTCCTACTTCAACATAGATTGGTGTTGAAGATACTGAGAGTGAATTTGCAGATTCTCCATATGTTAAAGTATTCCCAGCAGTTATAGAGCGATTGCAAAATGAAAAGCTCCCATTAGGAGTAGATAATCTTGTAAATTGAGAAGAAACATCAATCGTCAAAAGATTATTCTGTAAGTATAAATTATTTGATATGTTATTGTTATCAAATGAAGATGCTGATCTCGAATATATAGTTTTTACTAAATCTGCCATAATTAAATTCTCCTTTCAAAAAGGGAATTTAATTAAATTCCCTATTAATTATAAATTTATAATTTGTTTATCTTTTGTTAAATATAATGTAAGTGGTAATTCTTCTTCAATTGAATTTTCTAATTCTGTTGTTAATGAAATTGCTCCCTTATAATAATTTGAATTTTCATTTTTTTCTTTGTCAATAATATAAAAACTTATAAATAAAAAATCACCACTTGTATTAATATTGATACCAACTTTATAATAATATTCATTTTCATAAATTTCATCATAAATATTAACATGCTGTTCGATTATTTCAATACCTTTATTTATATAGTCTAAATAATTATTTGATCTAAGATTTCTAAATTCTCTGTCAAGATCAGAATTTGAAACAATTGTTCCTTTATTTTCAGGTTTAATATTATCTTTTAATATGAACTTTGCAATTGCAACATTACTTTTTAAAAGGCTTCCTTTATAATAAATATTTCCACGAACTTCTTGATATGTTCTATTTTTAACAATATCACGAATTGCATCAATACCATCTGAATATAATTTATATGAATCTCTGATTATTTCAATACTATAATCAACATTTTTTCCTTTATTTTCAGAATAACCAAAAACATATTCTTTTATTCTTGAGTCGATTTGTTCTGGTTTTGTTTTTCTATATCCAAATTCACCGATATCAAAAAGATCATTAGGAATAACCAATCCATTTTTTTCTCCATTATCAATAACGTTAATAGTAAATTTTTGATCGATTGTTTTATTTCCTGCGTCATCAATAACATCTAATAATCCAGTAAAACTTTCAGCGTTCATATTAAAATTTTCAAATCTAATGTTAGTTGTTGTTGCTCCTTTTTCATCAAAATCAGAGCGATAAGAATCATATAATTCTCTGTATTTCTCCTGAACTTTTTCAGTTAAATATTCTTCTAATTTTAATTTTAAATTCTCTTCAGATGAATTATTATCTAATATAAATTCTTTTGAAACTTCAAATGGATTTGATCCTAATTCATAAGGTGGAATTCCATCGGTAATTGTTATAAATACTTGAGTAAATGTTGATTGATAATCTTTACTTTCGACATAATAACCATCACTTGCTTCCATAACAGTTGTTTTAAGCCATATTGTTTGTTTACTTCCTAATTCGGCTCTAATTGGTCCTGTTTGGTATGCATATTCAACACCTGTTATTAAATTTGAATCAGTTGATGTTGATTCTGATGTTGTGTTATTATTATTTGCTTCATTTTCATCAGTTGTTGCATATAAAACTGTTTCTGCTTCTAGTGAATTAAATTTGTTAGTTCCAATACCAAAAAGTTGAACATCAATATCTTGATCAGTGTATGCTGTTCCTTCAACATGGGCTTTATCATCAGCTTTTGAATAAATAGTCATTTCATATGCATTATCTGCTAAATAGCGTGTTCCATCCTTCCAAATAGGTTCTCTTTTTGCTTTTTTAATAGTTGAATTTTTTAAACACTCTTTTCCATAATTAGTTGGCACAACAAAAACTGGCTTTGGGTCTGAATTTGTTGGTGAACATGCTGGAATTGTGCAAAGTGTTAGGATTGAACCTAATATAAGTGGTAAAAATTTTTTCATTTGTATTTTCTCCTTTTTATTTATTTAACATTTTTGTTAATGCTTCATCATAAGAATTACATTTTTCTTTGTTTGGTTTTATTGCTTTACATAAGACAATTGTCAAACAAACAATTATTGTTATAAAAATAACTGCTATGCAAATTAACCAAATAATATTTATTGTTTTATCTATTGAATTTGTTAATATAGTTTTATTAATTTCAAATGTATAATCAATAACCATACAACAAGTTATAATTAAAGTAGCAATTAATAAACCAATAAAAACCAAATACGTTATTCACCATAGTTTACAACAACTTTTATTTTCATCATTTTTATTATTTTCTTTTTTTATTTCATTATTATCATTCATTTTCTTTTTCCTTT
>URVS01000321.1 GCA_900551385.1 uncultured Mollicutes bacterium
GAATCAATATAATGATTTGTTTGTTCGATTTTTTTGTATCTTTCTAAATGAAGATATTTTAATAAGTTTTCATATTGGTCTTTTGTTAATAAAACCTTTGCTTCAATTTCAATATTTGATTGCATTTTTCTAAACTCCTTATCATTAAGTCATTAATATGATACAATATTTTACAAGATAAATCTATATGGAGAGGATTAAAATGCGATATTTTATTACTAACAATAATGATGAACAATCTTTAAAGACAAAAAAATATATTATAGACTTCTTAAGTAAACATTCTGGGTTTATTTTTGATGAAAATCAACCAGAAATTATTATTTCTTTAGGTGGGGATGGAAGATTTTTAAAAACAGTTAATCAATATAATGATAAATTGAATACTTTTGCAATAGTAGGTATTTCTACTGGTAAATTAGGTTTTTTATGTGATTATAAAATTGATGAAATAGATTTATTTTTAAACGATATAATTTCTCATACTCCTAGATATGAAACTAGGAAAATGATAGAAGTTTATTACAATAAGAAAAAACATTTATATTTAAATGAATTTAGAATTGAAAAAATTTTTGAAACTTTAAAGGTTGATATTAATATAAATGATAATTATTTTTATACTTTTAATGGAAGTGGATTAAATTTTTCTTCTAGTACAGGTTCTACTGCGTATAATCGTTCTTTAAAAGGGCCAATAGTTAATGTACATAATAATGTCATAATTATGAACGAAATATCTTCTATTGATAATTTATACACAAAAAATTTAAATTCTCCATTAATTTTATTAGAAAAAGATGTTATTAGTTTAAAAGCTCCTCTTGAAAATGTTATTGTAGGAGGGGATAGTAATTATGAAATTTTAAAAGAAGAAAAAAATGATATTATTATTAAATTAAGTAATGATAAAATAATTTTTGCTCATTTTAATAATTTTGATTATTATTCTAAATTAGAAAAATGTTTTATTAGAAAGGATTAATTTATGTTATTTTTATTATCTAATATTTTTTATTATGTTGGTATACCTTGTATAATTGTTGGTTCTATATTAATAATTTTAATTATTTATTTATTAATTAAACATCTTCAAAAGAAACATTATTATCTTGAAAGAAGTAAAGCTCATAGTGAAGTATTAACTTGTTTAGGTGGAATTGAAAATGTTATGTCTTGTAAAGCTGTTGGTTCAAGATTATCATTAGTTTTAAAAGATTATAATGTTGTTGATGAGGCTAAATTAAAACAATTAGGTGTTTCTTCAATTATAAAAATGAGTAATAAAATTACTTTAGTTATTGGAAAAGAAGCTTCAGAAATTGCTAATTTAATTGAAAATCAATAATGATAAAATCCATTATTGGAATATGGATATTGGTAATTACCTGTTGAATATGTTGGATATGGATAATATGGAACATAATGCTGATTATTCATAAAAAATGGAGTAGCAATAGTTCCTATTAATATACCTCCTACTAAAGGTAATAAAAAACCTCTTTGATTTTTGTTTTGATAACATCTATACATAAAAAAACCTCCCATGATACAATATGGGAGATTTTTAATTTAATCTAAATTAATGCCTAAATTTAATAAATCTATTTTTAATTCTTCAATAGGTAAACCAATAATATTATATAAACTACCTTTATAAGATTTTACTAAAGGAAATTTATCATTATCTTGTATACCATAGCTACCTGCTTTATCTAATGGAGAACCACTTTCTATATAACGATTTATTAAATCATCACTTAAATCATTAAATGTTACATTTGTAACAACTTTTTTTGTAATAGAAATATTATTATTGATAATTGTATAATAAGTAACAACTTCATGAGTGTGATTAGATAATGTTTTTAAAGTATTAAATGCATCTAATTTATCTTTTGGTTTATTGAAAATTTTACCATTAAACAAGATAAATGTATCAGCAGAAATGATTAAATTATTTGGATATAATTTATTAATTTGTTCTGCTTTGATTTTTGATAAAGAACTAATATCATATTTTCTTTCATCAATATTGCTTGGTACAATTATAAAATTTGAAATAATTTTACTTAATAATTCTTTTCTTCTAGGAGATTTACTAGCTAAAATAATCATAATTTATTCATTACTAGAGGAATAACCATCGGATTACGATGAGTTTTAGCCATCATATATTGAGAAACAGTATTTCTAATAGTGTTTTTAATTTCACCAAAAGTAACTTTGCTTTCTAATATTTTATGTAAATCATGTTCTACTAATTCACTTACTTTTTCATAAATTAAATCTGTTTTTGAAGAATTAGAAAG
>URVS01000322.1 GCA_900551385.1 uncultured Mollicutes bacterium
TTTGCTTCACAAACGTTTATGCTTTGGATAGGAATTATTGCTATTGTTATTGGTGCATTATTAATTATTTTTCCACTTATTTGTTTTATATTTGGCTGGGATTAAAATTTATTTTAAATATTTACAAATGTAAAAAAATAATAAAATATAACAATTTAGGTTATTTTATTAAAATTGCCATCTTTTCAAATTCAATATTAAATGTTATTATTAACTAAAGGGAATAAAAATTATGAAAAAAAGATTATTAATTGTAGTAGATTATCAAAACGATTTTGTTGATGGTGCTTTAGGTTTTGAAAAGGCAAAAGAATTAGAACCATATTTAGTAAATTTAATTGAAGAATATAAAAAGAATAACGATGATATTATTTATACAATGGATACTCATCAAGAAAATTATTTACAAACTGAAGAAGGTAAATATATTCCTGTTGTACATTGTATAAGAGGCACTAAAGGCCATGAATTATATGGTAAGATCAATCGATTAGCAGGTGGAAGTTTAATTTTTGAAAAAAGAGCATTTCCATCTTCACAAATGTGTTTCTATTTAAGAGGTTGTGACTATACTGAAATCACTCTTGTAGGCGTTGTAACTCATTTATGTGTTTTAGCTAACGCTATTATGGCTAAAGCTGCTTTACCTTTTGCGCATATTATTATTGATGCTAAAGGTTGTGCATCTAATGATGAAAAACTAGAAAAAGAAGCATTTGATGTTGCTAAAGCCATGTTAATTGAAGTAAAAAATAATTAATTATGAATATTTGGCATGATTTAAATCCTAATAGAATAAAAGAAGATAAATTTGTTTGTTATATAGAAATACAAGCAGGTTGTAAAAATAAATATGAACTAGATAAAGAAACTGGTTTATTAAAATTAGATAGAATTTTATTTACATCTACTCATTATCCAAGTAATTATGGTTTTATTCCATTAACTCTTGGTGAAGATAATGATCCTCTTGATGTATTAGTAATTTCTTCTGAACCAATTATTCCAATGACTTTAGTTGAATGTAAACCAATAGGAGTTATAAAAATGAATGATTCAGGATTTAATGATGAAAAAGTAATTGCAGTTTGTTTATCTGATCCATTTTATAATAATATTAATTCAATTAAAGAATTACCTAACCATATAGTTGAAGAATTTAAACACTTCTTTGAAGTTTATAAACAATTAGAACATAAACATACATCAGTCACTCAAATTGATGATGAATTTGAAGCTAAAAAAACTATTCTTGCTTCGATAAAAAGATACCAAGAAAAATTTAATTGACCTAAGCAAAAAACTTAGGTTTTTTATTTAAAATAATTTATAATAAAATAAATGGAGATTTCATAATGAATATAAATAAAATATTAACTGAAGAATTTAATTTAAAACAAGAGCAAGTAGATGCAGTAACAACAATGCTTGATAATGGAGATACTATTCCTTTTATTGCTAGATATAGAAAAGAAGTAACTGGTTCTCTTGATGATGAAACATTAAGAAAATTATATGATAGAAGAGAATATTTAAAAAATTTAAATGATAGAATGGAAACAATAATTAATTCTATTGATGAACAAGGTAAATTAACAGAAGAATTAAAATCTCAAATTGCGTTCCATCAGTGATCAAAGCAAAAATATCAAGGTTTAGCGGGGGCACTCGATTCGCAAAATTTTTAACGCAGGTACATTTATCTGGATGTTCGGAAATAATTCTTTGCAAATTGGTTTTCAGTTCGCCGATACCCCAAAAAACACTGAGTTCTTTGTGGCGTTTCGCTCTGAAATTACTTTTAAGCTGAGCTTCTATAAAAGTTTGGATTTCTGGATAATACGAAACTTCATTTCGGCTGCGTTTACCGGGCATCTCGTAAGTCCTCCTCAGTAATTTGACGAACGAGCAATTTATATTCATTGTCCGGCGAATTTGTTACCAAGCGTTTGTAAACATTAGGATTCCGAGCACCAATTAAAGCACCACGACCGTTTCCCACAATAACCAATGGTGTGAGAAGATCAGGCTTTCTTATTTCAACCGATAAATCTGCGTCATCATGTGAATGGCGTTCAACAATTTGAAAATATCCTTTTGGACGCTTGCCAGAGAGTTCGTCATCGTTTGCAATGACATAGGCAACCGCTTGGAGAATTTCGGCTATTGGATAACCAGTATTAGCAGTAGTGCCATATAACAAAGCTGTTTTATCTTCCTTGTACTGGTCTATTAGGGTTCCAATATTTACATTAAGAGAAGTGTATTCCCGTCCCG
>URVS01000323.1 GCA_900551385.1 uncultured Mollicutes bacterium
ATAATATATAAAGTATAAAAGTAGTGTTGATCTTAATGTTAGTAAAAAATTAGGTGATATAGTAAATAGGAGTTTCAGTTAAATATGAGAATATTTAAAAAGATAAATAAATCTAACATAAAAAATAAATTAAAGACAAACGACAAAAATATAAAGATAATTAAGTTTCTATTACTAATTGGAAAGATACATTGCTTAGTATCTTTGCCACATGTAACATTTCTTATATTCTTTAACGAAAGCAGAGTTGTTAATGTATTTGCATTTATATGTTTAATTCTAAATACTATAATTGCAATAGATATACACAATATGGAATTAGATATAGCAGAATATAAAAAAGAACGTAATATGATATAATTAATTATAATTATTAAAGGAGTGTTGAAGATGGATAAGGAATTATTAGAAGCATTAAGCCAAATGCTTGATGAAAAGTTAGATAATAAGCTAGATGAAAAATTAAACCCAATAAAAAAGGAACTGAATGAAATTAATAAAAAGCTAGATGGAATAACAGAGCAAACGGCTGATTTAGTAGAGTTTAGAAATGAAATATTAAATAAAATTGATGGAATAAGAGAAGATCTATCTACTGTTGAATTAGTTACGGCTAATAATTATAAAGATATCGCAAAATTAAAAGCAGTAAAATAGAAACATAGGGATACTGAAAAGTATCTCTTTTTTTGATTTAATTTTATAATATAAAAAAATAGTATGATCCAGGACAAATAAATATATACACATACCTATAAGTTCATATATATGTGAACTTGATTTAAGTTAGATTATTGAAAGGGAAATTTGTAAAATAAAAATGATTATAAATAAATGAATTAAAAATCATTTATTTATATAATAAAAACATATTCATATATGAATGAACGGAGGGAATTTCGTGAAAAAAGAGAAAATATATTCTTTAACTGTAAAGGGGGATAATACATTAAAAACATTCTTTGAAAGATTTTATGTTTTACCAAAGGAAGGGAAAGAATGGGGAGAAGCTGAAAAAGTTAATTAACAATAACAATTATACATATTAAAAAGAGAAGTGGTATTTTGTAAATAAATATAGCAAAGAGTAGTATAAAAGATAATTAATAATAGGAGTAGTTATAATACTACTCTTGTTTTATTTTATATTGGGTATTAAAAATTATAGCTTTAACACACATTAGAATCAGCACAAGCTATCAGAATGCTATATAAGACTATTTAAGATAGTTTGTAGTATATTTGTTAGTTAAGTTGTAAAACGTATTAAATTGGCTTGTAGAGAGTTTTAAAGCTATATGCAAATAGAATGTGATGGATAATGGAATATAATGTTGAATTAATGTGATGGACAATATAAATGAGGTGGATAATGATAATGGAATATAGTGATATGATGGAATGTAATGTGTGTTGATGTGGAATGTAATATTTGTTGAGATACGGTTAAACACAGTATACCTACAATCAAAATAAGCAATGTTGTTGATGTGGAGTAATAATATGATAAACACAAAAATTACACTTTTAATTCTCCCGACCCGACCACCTCTTCCGACTAGCTCTAAACATTAATAAAAGTCGAGAAAATTGGTGTTTAGTCGAGATTTAGAAAATTAGTGAAAAGGTGTAAAAAATGAAGATAAGCACAGTAAAAGCGATATTCTCCCGACCAGCTTTCCGACTAAGAATTGAATGCGAATGATAATGTTAAATTAATAAAAATAATTCGTGTTTATAGATGTTAATACATAACACTATATGTAGTTATTAAAACTACTTGTTATACAAATATTGTAAATCAAAAATGAGAAAAAAATAAGGTTTTAGGACGACTATGTATGTAAAATTTTGAGAAAAGTTGAAAAGTGTTGATATGACTAGCTTGTAGCGTTCGTTAACATCAATTATCATAATTTTTAAAAAAATATCATAATGAAATCAACTTCGACATAGCATGAATTATTTCGCTAAATTTTCATTTAACGAAATAAATCTAAATATTTTAAGTTGTGTTGAATTTTAAAATTTTAGAATTACACAAAAGTATAAATACTAAGTTGTAAAAAAACTTTAATTTAAAATTTTGTAGAAATAGAAGTGATTAATTAATTTTGAAGAGGGGGGTATATAAATATTTAAAAAATGATAGTGAGGATATTTTATTACCTATCCTGCTTACAATATCAATCACTAAGTTTTTTAGATCCAAGAAAGTTTTTAGAACCATTTTTAGTTTTAGTACCATTTTTAGAACCATTTTTAGTTTTA
>URVS01000324.1 GCA_900551385.1 uncultured Mollicutes bacterium
TACTCTTATAAAATTTAAGGGTTTCAGAAGCACAATTATCCCAAGAAAACAGTTTTTCTCTCTGTATGCCTTTTATTTGTAATAGTTTTTTTAATTGTTTATCATTTAAAACAGCGTCAATTTTATCAGCTATATCTTCAACATCACTTGGATTAAAATATATTCCTGCATTTCCAACAACTTCTGGTATTGACGCCACATTACTCGCAATTACAGGCGTACCGTAATGCATTGCTTCTAGCGGAGGTATTCCATAACATTCGTATAATGAAGGAAAGACAAATATTTCAGCATTTTTATATAGATTTGCTAAAATTCTATCATCTCCTGAAAACAGTTTTATTTTATTTTTAAAACCATATTTTTCTATTAGTTGAAGTTCATTTTTATTAAAATTCCCACCACCAAAACAAACTGGTATTATTTCGTATTTAAATTTAGATTGCCCGATTGCTTGTAAATATTTATCAAAGTTTTTATACCCTCCTCTATTACCAACGTATAAAATATAAGGTTCTTTTACTAATCTGTTATCTTTAATTTCTATATTTAATGAATTTCCTAAATAAATTACTTCAATTTTATTTTCATCTATATCCAATATATTAATTAAATCATTCTTTGTACATTCGGATACACATATAATGCCATCAGCTTTATTAATTATACTTTTCTTTATTTCTATAATTTTAGAATCTATAGAATATAATTCGTGAATCATATCATGAACTGTAATAATTAACTTACCCTTGTTGATATTGAAATCCTCATAATATGTGGGATGATATACATCTACTAATAGCTCTTGAGCAAATTTAATCAAATTATATCTGCTTAAATATCTAAAAATCCTACCAGTATATTTAATACCAGGTCGTCTTTTTCCATAATATTTTTTTACCTCATTTAATTTTTCTAATCCATAATCATTAATATAATTACCTTCGAACAAAAATACGGATTCTTTTAGTGCTATTCTTCTTATAATTTCATAAAAATAGCGTGAGATACCACCATAACGTTGCCAAAAGAATACTTGATGATCATATAAAATATTCATTTTTATTCTCCATAAACATTTAAATATTCATCTATTGCATTTTTACAAACAATTACCTTATTATCTTTACAAGCTAATACATCCATATATCTAAAAGTATATGTACTTTTTGCTTTTCGTATTCTATTAATATAACTACACATTTCTTTTAGTCCAATGTAGTCTGTTTTACATAAATAGTTTCCATAATTATCAAAAACAAAAAAATTATTATATTCATATTTATGTAAATAATCAGCCATATTTAAAAATTTTTTATATTGCATATCATTGTCAATTTGATTTTCCCAATATAAAAATGGAGAAATATCTTTTAAATACTCTCCCATAGACATCATACAATCGGAATCAAAACCGTCTGTATCAGTTTTAATCAAAGCTACATTGTTTATATCAATATTTTCTCTTTTCAATAAATTTGGTAAGGTGTATGCGGGTATATTACTTTCGTTACTTTCGCACATTACCGCAGTACCCCCTATAGTTACACTTGTGTATTGTGCGCTATCTGCCGCAATAAAAGCATTAGCAAGCATAATTCGTTTATTATATAGCTCTCCAAAATTACTTATATTTTTTATCAATAAATTGTAAAATTTTTCAGTTGGCTCTACACATAATATATTTGCATTAGTATGTTTAATCATCGCCGCAGTAGTATCACCAACATTAGCTCAAACATCTACAATCCATTGGCTATTATCTTGTACAAGCTTTGCCAAATAAGGAACAAATCTGTCATACATAGGATTATACTTTTGGGATAGTGACAACATATGCCCTTCGCCCAAATCCATATCAAAGCCATCTATATTGTAATAGCGTTTCGGTTTTTCAAATTTACGTTGAAGTTTATGATAAAAATTTTTTATAACACTCATAAATCTATTCCTATTCTTTTATTTAATTACTTCAATTATTTTCTATAATCGTTTTAAAATTTTCTTTAACATGATTTGAAACATGTTTAATAAATTGCAGATAAGCACTATTTTTGTATAAATTAGCATGACCAAGATCATTTTTCAATTTTGTATAAGACTTAATAACTAAATCGTCTTTTGTATTCTTTATACTACAAAATTTACCATACATATGATGTACATAATAAAATTTATATATCTCATTTTTATCACAAACAAACTTTGATTTTGGAATTTTTTCTAAATATTCTTCATATTCAGAAATTGTTTTTGGATTATAAT
>URVS01000325.1 GCA_900551385.1 uncultured Mollicutes bacterium
AAAGAGAGAAGTTAATTCAAAAAAGAAGACTTGATACTATTGAAAATTATGTTCCAGTAATAGATGACTTAATTGATGAAGTAAGGTCTAAGCAACATGAATTTGATAATAAAATACTAGCTATTTACAGTGTTCTTGAAACATCACAAAATTTAGATGAAGCTAAGAATAAAATTGGTTCGTATAGTGATAGTATAAAAATAGATTATGGAATTAAGAAGATTATGGTTATTGATAATAAGGTTATAGCTGGATTTATTTATTCTAAGCTTAAATTAGCTAAATTAAGAAATAAAAATATAGATTATTTAGCGTTAGGACATGTTCATTCTTATCAAAAAGATAAACTTGATGATAGAGGAATTTATGCATATTCAGGTTGCTTAGAAGGAAGAGGATTTGATGAAACTGGCCCTAAAGGATTTATTGTTTTAAATATTGAAAATAAAAAAATAATTCCTGAATTTATTAATTTTTGTTGTAGAACAATTAACGAAGTAGAAATAGATATTTCTAATTATAAAACTATTTCAGAAATTAATAAGAATATAATTAGCAAATTAAAATCAAAAAATGATATATATAGAATAATTTTAGTTGGCGATATTTCTTATGATTTAGAAATAAATAATTATGATATTGAATCTTATTTAAATGATTATTATTTTATAGATGTTAAAAACAAAACTCAAAGAAAAATAGATATTTCTAAATATCAAAAAGATTTATCTTTAAAAGGAGAATTTGTTAGAAGTGTTTATTATCGTAATGATTTAACTAATCAAGAAAAAGAAGATATTATTTCTTTAGGTTTAAGAACAATGGAAGGAAGAGAGGTTGATTTATAATATGAAAATCTTATCTTGCTATATTGCTAATTTTGGTTGTATTAAAAATAAAGAATATAAATTTAATGAACATTTAAATTCTTTTTGTGAAGATAATGGCCAAGGTAAATCTACTTTAGCAGCTTTTATTAGAGCTATGTTTTATGGCTTACCTAAAAGCTCTAATAAATCATTTGATAGAGAACATTATATTCCTTTTGATAATATTGAAGCATCAGGTAATATATTATTTATTTATAATAATAAAGAATATAAAATAGAAAGAACATTTTTTAAAAATATCAAAGATGATGATATAAAAATTTATGAAAATGGAAAAATAAATAATGATTTACTTCCTACACCAGGAGAAATAATTTTTGGATTAGATTTGGATTCTTTTAATAGAACAATGTTTATTTATTCTAATGATTTAGAAATTAATTCTACTGATAATATAAATAGTAAAATGTCTCATTATGTTGAAGACTCAACTTTTGATTTAAATGAAGTAATTGATAAATTAGATAAATATAAAAAGAAATTAAAACCATCTAGACTAGCTGATGAAAAAGGCTTAATTGCAGATGTTACTAATACAATTAGCAAAAAAAATGAAGATTTAAATAATTTATATGATATTAAAAACAATTTAAGTGAAAAATATAAATTGTTTAATGGTTTAAATGATGAAATTAAAGAATTAAATAATAAATTATCTAAAGCAGCTTCTATTAATGAAATTATTAATAATTGGAATAGATATGATGATTATAACCAAAAAATATATAAAGGAAAAAAAGAAGTAGAGTCTTTTCAAGAAAAATATCAATATGGGCTTCCTAATGATGAAGAATTAAAAATAAATGAAAATAATCTTAATGAAATGAATTATATCAACACTAAGAAAAGTAGTATTGATTTAACTCAATTAGAAAAAGATAAATTAATTAAATATAGTTCTTTATTTAAAGAAATTCCTTCTAAAGATACAATAAGTGAATATACATCGTTTATTAATGATTATTATCAAAAGAAAAATTATAAAATTGAAGAATTAAATCAAAATGAAATAATAATTTATAATAAATATATAAACAAGAATATTAATGATTCTTTTTTTAATCAATTAAATGACTTTAAAAATGAATATTTAGAAACTAAAAAACAACTTGATCAAACACCTAATTATATTATTAAAAAGACTTTAGAAACTAAAAAAAAGAAGTCTTATTTGCCATTAATTTTATTAATAATATCTATATTAATTATTATTTTAGGAATAGGTTTAGGATTTATTAATAATTTATTATTTATTATTTCTGGAATAGGATTAATATTATTGTTTGGCACAGGATTTATTTATTTAAAGAATCAAATTAATGATAAACAATTATCTATTAATGAAGAAATTCCTAATTTAGAAAAAGAAGAAT
>URVS01000326.1 GCA_900551385.1 uncultured Mollicutes bacterium
AAATTTTTTAATAAATTATTTAAATCAAAAACTACTGATGATTCTTTATCTGAAGACGACTTATTAACTATTATTGATGAAATTGAAGAAGAAGGTAAAATTAAACCTTATGAAAAAGATTTAATTTCTTCTGCTATTAAATTTGATGATATTGAAGTTAGAGATATTGTTACACCTAGAAAAGATGTAGTAGCTCTTGATATTGAATCAACTACTAGTGAAGTAAGAAGAACATTTGAAAATTCTAAATATACAAGAATTCCAATTTATCAAGGAACAATAGATAATATTGTTGGTATTTTACATGAAAAAGATTTTTATTCTGTTTTAATTAAAAGTAAAAATGATAAAGTTAATCTTAAAGATATAATGCAACCTGTTATTTTTGTTTCTCAAGAAGCTAAAATATCTGTTGCATTTAAAATGTTTAAAGATAAAAGAATTCACATGGGTATTGTTTTAGATCAATTTGATTCTACTTTAGGTTTAATTACTATGGAAGATATCATAGAAGAATTAGTTGGGGAAATTTTTGATGAAACTGATGAAATTTTTGAAGAAACTAAGAAAGTAAATGATGATAAATATATAGTATCTGGTAAAGAAATTGTTAATGATGCTTTTGATATTATTGGTATACAAATTGATGAAGATGAAGATTTTGATCTTAACCAAACTATTAATTCTTGGTTATGTAAAGAATTTGGTAGAATACCAACTTCTGGTGATAATTTCATTTTTAAAGATGAATGGAAAATAAAAGTAAAATCAGCCACTAGAAAAGGGGCTAGAGAAGTAGAAATTTCGAGGGTAGAATGAGAACACCACTTGCTTCACTTATTAGACCTAGTGATTTTGATGAGGTTGTAGGACAAAGAAAATTAGTTGGGAAAAATGGCTTTATTAGAAAAATAATTGAATCTAATAAACCATTGCCTAATATGATTTTATATGGTCCATCTGGTACTGGAAAGACAACAGTTGCTAATATTATTGCATCTAAAACACAAAAGAAGATATATTTTTTGAATGCAACTACTGCTTCAAAAAAAGATATTGATGAAGTTATAAACGATTTAAATCATCTTGATAGTCAAAATGGTATTTTGTTATATTTAGATGAAATTCAATATTTTACTAAGAAACAACAACAAACTTTATTAGAATTTATTGAAAAAGGTGATATTACTTTAATTGCTTCTACAACAGAAAATCCATATTTTTATATTTATAATGCAATTATTTCTCGTTGTATTATTTTTGAATTTCAACCTGTTGATAAACATGATGTAGTTATTGCTTTAAATAGAGCAATAGAAAAATATTGTTTATTAAATAATTGCAAAATTGATTTTGAAGATGGTATTGTTGAATATTTAGCTGGTACATCAGGTGGAGATGTTAGAAAAGCTTTAAATGGATTAGAAGTTTTATTATCAGTTAGTGATTTTTATAAAAATACTTATACTTTGTCTTTACAATCGGCAAAAGAATTAGTTATTTCACCTATTCATTATGATAAAGATGGTGATGACCATTATGATTTATTATCAGCATTTCAAAAATCAATTAGAGGTTCTGATCCTGACGCAGCAATTTTTTATTTAGCTAAATTGTTAGTTAGTAAAGATTTAGTTTCACCATGTCGAAGATTACTTGTTATTGCTAGTGAAGATATAGGTTTAGCGTATCCTCAAGCTAGCAGTATTGTTAAATTATTAGTTGATTCAGCAATGCAACTTGGTTTACCTGAAGCTAGAATTCCTTTAGCAGAAGCAGTTATATTTTTAGCTACTTGTCCAAAATCTAATTCTGCTTGTGAAGCAATCGATTTAGCTATTGAAGATATTAATAATGGATTAGGTAAACAAGTTCCTAGCCATTTAAAAGATGGTCATTATGCTGGAGCTAACAAATTAGATCATGCTGTAGGTTATTTATATCCACATAGTTATAAAAATCATTATGTTAAACAACAATATTTACCTAATGATATTAAAAATAAAAAATATTATAATTTTCAAGAAAATAAAATTGAAGAAGCATGTAAAAAATATTGGGATTTAATAAAAAAATAAAGGGGAAATTTTATGGAAGAGATATTGAAAGTTGAACATCTAAAAAAAATATTTAAATTAAGTAAAAAACAACAAAATATTGAAAAAGGTGAAAAATATAAAGTAGCAGTTAATGATCTATCTTTTGTTATGTACAAAGGTGAAATATATGGTTTACTTGGGCCAAATGGTGCAGGAAAAAC
>URVS01000327.1 GCA_900551385.1 uncultured Mollicutes bacterium
CTACTAATACACCAGCATCTGCTTGGGAAGCACCAGTAATCATGTTTTTAACGAAGTCTCTGTGTCCAGGACAGTCTACAACAGTGTAGTCGTATTTTTTGGTGGAGAATTTTTGGTGAGCAAGGTCGATAGTTACTCCTCTTTCCCTTTCTTCTCCTAATTTGTCCATAACAAATCTGAATTTGTTTTCTCCGTCATCTAATTGTTGTTCAGCGATTGCACCTGCTTTTAATAACAAGTGTTTCCGTGGTCAACGTGTCCGATAAATGCTAAATTAATATGTTCTTTAGTTTTTGCCATAATAATACCTCTTTTCGTATAAATCGAAATAACATTCATTAAGCTTATAATTTTAGCTTAATTTAAATTTTAATTATTCACATATAAATATGTAATGTTTTTTTCGTAATTTTAAATAAAAAATATAAAAAAATTAAAAATTAAATTTTAATTATCCTACATAATGTTCAGGACCATAAGGTTCTGGAGATAAGCCTTTTCTTTGCCTAATCTCTTTAACGATTTGATTTTGCATTTCACGTGGTAATCTTTCAAATCCAGACATTTCAGTAGACCATAAACATCTACCTTCAGCAGCGGATCTGATATCACCAGCAAAACCAAACATTTCAGCTACAGGAACTTTAGATTCAATAGTAGCCATGTCTCCTTCTTGACCCATGTCAACTATTTGACCTCTCCTGTTTTGGATTTCCCTGGTACATGGACCCATGTAATCTTGTGGAGTGTTAATGAACACTTTTTGCATAGGTTCAAGTAAAGTAGGACCAGCAGACATCATAGATGCATAAATTGCATTTCTAATAGCTGGCAATACTTGTGCAGGTCCTCTGTGAACTGCATCTTCGTGAAGTTTTGCATCGTGGAGTTTGAATTTTAATCCCATAGCAATTTCTTTAGCTAAAGGTCCGTCATTAAGTGCGGATTCAAATCCTTCAATTAAAAGCTCTTTTACTTCATCTAAGTATTGGATACCACGGGTAGCATTGATGAATACGCTTCTGTTGTAAACATCCCATACTTTTCTTGCTTCTTCTTTATCTAAACCGTATTCCATGAAGTCATTAGCAGATTCTTTACCTTTAACTTTACCTTCTTTAAGTTTTCCTTCTTGTAATGCTTTGAAAAGTTCATCTTCTAAAGGTTCAACAGTAATGTAGAATCTGTTATGTTTGTTTGGAGATTTACCTTCAACTTGTGGAGATAATTGAGATACGGTTTCCCTGTATACAACAATAGGTTCTGAAGTTTGGATTTCAACACCTTTATCTTTAATTCTGTAACTGATAACTTCTAAATGAAGTTCTCCCATACCTGAAACTAAATGTTCACCAGTTTCTTCGTTAATTTCAACTTTAATGGTTGGGTCTTCTTTAGCTACTTGTCTTAATACTTCAATTAATTTTGGTAAATCTTTAGTATTTTTAGCTTCTACAGCAACAGTAACTACAGGTTCAGAAATGTGGTCTAATCCTTCAAACTCTTTGATTTTGTCTTCAGGAGAACAGATAGTTTCCCCAGCGATTGCACCTTTTGCACCAGCAACATATACAATGTTACCTGCAGGTACAGCATCAGTGTTAACTCTTTCAGGTCCGAAGTATACACCTACTTGCTGAACTCTGGATTTGGAATGAGATCCAACTAAGTATACTTCCGTACCTTTTTCAATTGATCCTCCGTAAACCCTACCGGTAGCAATTTCACCAGCGTGTTTGTCTACAGATACGTTAGTAACCATTACAGCTAAAGGTCCGTCAGGACTTGTAGTAATCATACCTTGACCTGCAGGAGATTCAATGTCACCTTCCCAGATGTTAGGTACCCTGTATTCCTGAGATACTTTAGGAGAAGGCAAGTGTTCTACTACCATACCGAGTAATACTTCAGACAATGGTACTTTTTGAGCTAATTCTTTTTGTTTATCATCGTTACAATAATCAATGATGTCTTTGAAGTTAACTCCAGTTTCTTGCATCATTGGAACGTTAATAGCCCAATTGTGATAAGCTGAACCGAAAGCTACACTACCATCAGTGAAATCAACAGCCCATTCTTCTTTTTTATCTTCAGGAGCCATATTTTTGATTAATTTGTTAGCTTCCATGTAAATGTTAATGAACCTTTTTTGTAATTCATCAGGTTCTAATTTTAACTCGTTGATTAATCTGTCAACTTTGTTAATGAACAAAACAGGTTTAACATTTTCTTTTAAAGCTTGCCTAAGTACA
>URVS01000328.1 GCA_900551385.1 uncultured Mollicutes bacterium
AATCAAGGGAAGAAATAACATTAATATTAACTAAATAATGATTTTCTTGATAACCATCTATTTCATTATTTAAATAATGCATTGTTTGCTTATTATTATCTAAAGGGTAGAAAAATAAAATTCTACTCTTTTTATTTATTTTTTTAGTAAATATTTTATTTTCATTAAAACTAATAATATAATTATTCATTTTACTATCATTAAGCATAATTAAGCATGAATCATCTTCGTTTTCTTCATAATTATAATTAATTACATTATTAGTTAAATCAACATCATTATTCATTTCAAACCCATAATATCTAAATAAAGCACCAAAATGATTATTTATATTTATTTCATTATTTGTAAAAATCATTTTTACATTATAAGCAACATATTCTGCTTCATTAATAGTTATTTCATTATCATTAATATTATTACAATTTAAAAATAAATCAGTAATTTTACAATCAATACTAATTTTATTATTAGAAATTTTATCTACTTTATTGAATACATGTGTTTGATATTCACTATTTTCTAAATTAGATTTTAAATTTATATTATTATTTTCTATTAAAGAAATCATTCTTTCACTACCAGTACTTTCAAATAATCTGAAATTACCTTTACTATATTTAGAAATAGAAACATTAATAATATTATCTTTAATAATAACATTATCTCCATTTGACCAAATAAGTCCACCACTAGCAATAGTATTAACTTCATTACCAATAAAAGAAATATTTTTTGCTATAATTGAACTACCAGAACCAAAAGTAAAATTCATAACGCTACTTGATAAGCCATTTTCTTCAACTAAAAATTTATTATTTCTAATTAAAACATCTTCTACTTTTCCTTGAAAAACCGCGATTATTTCATCATGAGCCATTTTATGAAAAGAAGAATTAAGTACTTTAATATTTTTACTTCCAACATTTCTAAAATCTCTAATCCACAATGATCCACCTGCTTCAACATCAGATAAATTATTAAATTTACATTTATTGATAATTATATTTTCCCAACCTTGATAACAATCAAAATTAGTTACCTCATTTTGAATATCACGATAATTATTTAATATATTATATTCACATTTTACAAATTCAAGATTTTTACTATTATGAATTCCAACTTGAGTCTTAATCCCATTCATTTGTTTAGTAAAATCATAATCAACACCAAAATTAACAAACAATAAATTATGGCAATTTGAAATATTTAAAAAGAATTCATTATATTTTGTATCAATATATTCATCATTAACTACTAATCTAGAATTATTACCTATAAAACATAAATCATTTACTTCATACAAATTAATTTGACTTAAACATACATAAAAATTTGATTCAAAATATAAGTATTTAAAATCGTAATTATCTTTATATTGAAATATTTTATCAAATAAAGGTGAATCATTATAAAAATTATTACCATATCCACCTAAATTTTCAATAGAAACACGACCAGTTATTCTTGCAAACAAACCATTATCAAGAGGTAAATCTAATCCTTTATTATCTTCAACAATTGTATATAATCCTTTACCTTTGCCATGACTACTAAAACGATAAAAACAACTTGTTTTTATTACATCTCCAACTTTTAAAGAAGCACTTTTAGCTTCTGTAAAACTATTAAATAAATAATCATAAGATTCTTCTTCATTTTCTTCACGAGTAACTTTTTTATTATTACTATCATAAGAATATGTATATCCTTTATATGAAAAATAATATATACCATTTTCTTCTTTAATTTCACTTGAAAAAGAAGAAATTAGATAGTTATTAAATGACATTGTTTCTTCTTCATTGTATCTATTAATAATATCTTCTACATCTATCAAATCTCTATCTTTATAAGGTCTAAAATTACATGATGAAAGATTAATAAAAATAACAAACAACATTAATAAAAAAAATTCTTTATTCATTATTTATTAAATTTATTCTCCATTTCTTTAACAAAACTATCATCTTCAAAATAATTAATTTTCATTGCTTTTCTAACTCTAGATAAAGTTTTATTAGCTTTAATATTAGCTTTTTTAGTGCCTTCTAATAAAATATTATAAACTTCATCAATTCCTAGATTTCTAGCAACACCTTGATAAGCAAGTGAACTATCTACAAAACGATCACATAATACAATATACCCTTCTTTTAAAGCTGGTAATACTTTTTCTACAAGATGTTGTCTTCTTGCTGCTGCATATAATAAATCTTCTTTACGTTCATCCAT
>URVS01000329.1 GCA_900551385.1 uncultured Mollicutes bacterium
CTTTTTGCATTTTTTGTGCTTGTTGCATTAATGCTTGCATGTTCATATTAATTTTCTCCTCTTGTTAATTCTTCTGCTAATTCAGCAGTTTTTGTTTTAGTATAATTTTGATTTATTTCAACCTTAGTGTCAATGTTAACTTCTTGTGGTGAAGGAAGTTTATTAGCTTGTCTAAGATTAGAAAATTTTGTAACAGTTTCAACATATTCTTGATGATTCATACAAATAACAACACATGATTCACCAAATAAAGCTTCTACTACTTTAGAAAAACCATATTGATTTTCTTTTAAATTAATTTTATTTGTAATTGTTTTTAAACTTGCTTCAAAAACCACAGCAGTTTTACAAACAATTCTAGGTGCAGTATTTTTTAAAGTAGCAGCATATTTACCAACTCTATTATGACTAATTAATTTATCTAATAAATGCCAATTAGCATTTAATTCATTTTTACATTCTTTAGTAGCTTGTACCATAATATTGATAACATCGTCCATAGTGTAATTAATTGGTGTACCTTCATCAACAAATGGGTTAACTGAAGTAAAACTTACATTAGAGAAAGTTAATGGTATAACTTCTTCATTATTAGGTTTAGTTTCTTCAATAGGAGTAGCTACTGGAGTAGGTTTAATTTCTTCTTTTATTGGTTCAGGTTTAGTTTCTACTACTTTTTCAACTATTTTTATAGTTTCTACTGGTTTAATTTCTTCATAAGAAGAAAGTTTGAGCATTGTAATTTCAAATAAAGAAGTAATATTATTTACTAAACGATATTGACTATTAGCATTTAATAAAATATCAATCCATGCATTTATTTTTTTATTATCTAAAGCTAGATATTCACAATCAGTAACAGTTAATTTTTTTAATAAAGAAGCATCTTTAGTAGTTTGATAAATTAATAAATCTTTTAAAACTTCTAATAATTCATTTGTTAATCTTTTGATATCAACTCCATTTTCTACTAATTGTTTGATAGCGTTAGATAATTTTAAGAAATCTTTATTATTAGCGTACATTAATAAATCTATTTTTTCTTGTTTTGAAGATAAACCATATAAATCTTGAATAGCTTTTAAAGTAATATTATTGCCACAATAAGCAATAGCTTGATCTAGCATTGATAAAGCATCTCTTACTCCGCCATCTGCTAAAGAAACTAGCATAGTTAAAGCATCTTCTTCAATTTGAATATTTTCATTTTGTAATATATCAAATAAACGATTATAAATATCACCATCACTTACTTTAGTAAAATCATATCTTTGGCAACGTGATAAAATTGTTGGCATTAATTTATAAGGTTCAGTAGTAGCTAAAATAAATACTACATTTTCTGGTGGTTCTTCTAATGTTTTTAATAAAGCATTAAAAGCTTCATTTGTCATCATATGAACTTCATCAATAATATAAACTTTATATCTTCCTAAAATAGGAGAATATTTTACTTTACTAACTAAATCACGGATATCATCAATTCCACGATTACTAGCAGCATCGATTTCTATAACATCAGGGTGTCTACCTTCAGTAATGGCAACACAATTTTCACAATGATTGCATGGATTTCCAAATTCGGTTTCACAATTTAATGCTTTAGCAAAAATTCTTGCCATGGTTGTTTTACCTGTACCTCTAGGGCCACAAAATAAATAAGCATGTGCAATTTTATTTTCTCTAAGAGCGTTTTTTAAAGTTTGTACAATGTGTTTTTGACCTGCTACTTCATCAAAAGTCATAGGTCTATAAGTTCTATATAAAGCTTTGTATGACATATTTTTCACCTAGTAAAATTATACAACGAAAATAATTTATAATAAAGAAATTAATAGTTTAATAACAAAGTAATTTTATCGATTAAAAATGATATTAATTAGATAAATTATTCATCCACAATTTCTTGCATTGTCCACGATTAATAAATTTTATATAACCTAAATCTCTTAGTTGTTGTAAAATTTGTCTAATTTTTTCTTGAATATTATTATTTCTAGGATGTTTGTGGGAAGAACTTATCTTCTAAAGGTAATAAGTACTAAAGGTACTATAATTATTATAGGACAAGCAGAAAAAATAGTAAGTATGCAAAATTAATAATTTAGTGTTTATATTTAATATTTCTAACATAAAAATATCTCACTTAAGTTTTACTTCAAACAAACTTCAAAAGAATATTGAAGTAACTTCAAAAAATAAATTTATCTTTTTGTTACTAATT
>URVS01000330.1 GCA_900551385.1 uncultured Mollicutes bacterium
TTGGATTTAAAGCAAAATGTTTTAAATAAGGGAATGTACCTGTTCTTTGTAAACCAGTAATTGCATTAACAACAGTAGTTGAAGATAAATATGGATCTTCACTGTAATATTCAAAATTTCTTCCTCCAATAGGAGTACGATGAATATTTGTTCCTGGAGCCCAAGCACTAGCAATATTTAAACTTACACAATCAGTACCATAAGATACACCCCATTGTAAAGCTAACTTTTTATTAAATGTTTGAGCTAAAACAGTATTTGATGGATAACCAGTTCCAACTTTACCATCAATACCAGGGTTATATCCTTTTATTTGTAATGGTCCATCATAAGCTGATAAACTAGGTAAACCAATTTCATCAACTCTTGTAATTGAATAACCATTACCAATTAAATTAATAGCAGAAGATATTTTTGCTTGATTTAATAATTCTTCCCATTTTTCATCATCATAATTATTTCCAAGTTCATAACCTAATTCAGTAACACGTCCATTACTTGATATTTTATGAGAAGTAGAAGTTTGATTCCATAATACTTTACTATTGTCAACATCTCTACCAAAGACATCTTTAGTAGCGTTATCCCATTCATCACCTAAAGCTTGATTAATTCTTACTTTTTTAGCAATTTCACTAGTAACTTTTCTATTTTCACCTTTCTTAAATTCATATGGATCAGGGAATGTGCCTCTTTTAATATAAGGAATATTAGCATTTTCTTCACCATTATTTCCATCAAGACCATAACCATCATAAGCATTTGGATAAGTAAATTTATTATTAACTTCTTGTCCTGTATATTTATCTTTAGTTAAATTAATTGTATCTTTAACTTTAACAACAAATGTATTCTTATCAAGTTTTTTCATATTATGAGAATCTGTCATTAATTTTAATTCATAATCACCACTTTCAAGTTCATAACCAGTGTGATTATTTTTATTCATATCATAACAATCATAACTTGTAAAATCATTAGCGTCGATTTCAATAGATAATTTTTGTTCACTTTGTGGTTCGAGAACAATTGTTTTTTCATATCCAACTAAGTTTACATATGATTTTTCAATTCCACCTTTTGTAAATGGTGCAGTTAAATATACTTGAACAACATCTTTACCTGCTACAGTACCAGTATTTTTTACTGTAACATTAATTGTTATTTTACTTTCATCAGTAATATAACCATCACTTATTACTTTATTATCTTTATCTTTAATTTCAATAGAAGCATTGCTCCATTCAAAAGTAGTATATGATAAACCATATCCAAAAGGATATTGAACGACACTATCATATCCTTTTAATGTTTTATTGTTTCCTTCATTATCTAATATTGTTCTAGAATATTTACTATTATTCCATATACCTTCATGATCAGCAGTTTCATACCATTTATAACCAACATATATACTTTCTACAAAATCCATATATGCATCAGACTCTCTTGCTAAATCACCTAAATATTCACTTGCATTAGTATATTTTCCTAAATTAGTAATATAATCATAATTTACATTACTTTCAAGTTCATAAGCATAAGTATCAGCAAAATGACCTGAAGGACTTGTATCACCATATAATAAATATGGTATAGCAGCCGCACCATGAGTTCCTGTAGCACCAACAACTAAAACTGCATCAATACCTTTAATATTATCAAGTGGTTCAAGAGCCATTGTGTTACATGCATTAATTAATACAACAACTTTTTCATAATTATTACCAACATACGTTAATAATTCTTTTTCTATATCAGTTATTTTCAAGTAATCTGGTGTTAAATCTCCTGACTCATGTCCAGTTCTTGAAATTACCACTATCGCAGTTGAAGAAAATGCTTTAGCATCTTCAAGTAATTTATCTGTATACACTGATTTATCTGTTATTTTAGGTTCAAAGAAATTTGGATTTCCTCTACCACCGCTTTGACCAAATCCTATATTTTTAACTGGATCATGATAAGAAGAATATGCATCTATTAAATCTTGATTATAAGTAATACCATATTCATAATTGTCAAATGCTCTTAATAAATCTATTGTATTATTCCAATCATTTTCTTTAGGTGAAATAGTGCCAGAGCCACCACCAGACATAACCCAATCAGTTACACCCCAACCAAAAATATTAACTTTATTATCACTAGACTTATTTAATGGTAAAACACCATTATTTTTAGCTAAAACAGCACCATCTAAAACTATATTTTT
>URVS01000331.1 GCA_900551385.1 uncultured Mollicutes bacterium
AATTTTTGATACAGTAGCTTCATGTTCAAGGAATGAAGTATTGTTATTAACTTCATTACTAGGAATTGTATCAGAAGCAGAATAATCATCTAAAATAAGAGTATCACATTCAACATGAGCTTTCGCATTATTAGCATTTGGTCCAATAAAAACTCTTCCACGATAATTAGCAATTCCTCCATGTTTTACAATAGATTTAGAAATAATAGTAGATGTTGTATTATCTGCTAATTCATCCTCATTTGTTTTATTTTCAGTATTTTTTTCCTCAGTAGATGTATTATCATTAGTATTATCTGCTAAATGTATCATTTTAGCACCTGCATCTTGATATTGATTTTTATCAGCAACTGCAATAGATATACATGTTCCCTTTGCTCCATCGCCTGCAAGTACACAACATGGATATTTCATATTTGTTTGTGAACCAATGTTGCCATCAATCCATTCCATTAATCCGCCTTCATGAACATAAGCTCTTTTAGTAACTAAATTAATAATATTATCAGACCAGTTTTGAATAGTAGAATAACGGCATCTTGCACCTTTTTCAATGATAATTTCTACAACTGCAGCATGCAAAGATTCCATTGAATATATTGGTGCAGTACAACCTTCTACATAATGAACATCAGCACCTTCATCAACAATAATTAATGTTCTTTCAAATTGACCCATTTTTTCATTATTAATTCTAAAATATGATTGTAATGGTTTTTCAAGTTTTACACATTTTGGTACATAAATAAATGATCCACCTGACCAAACGGCACCATTTAAAGCAGAGAATTTATTATCTCTATAATTAACAACTGTATTAAAATATTTTTTAAATAATTCAGGATATTGTTTTAAAGCTGTATCTGTATCAAGAAAAATAACACCTTTTTCTTCAACTTCTTTTAACATATTATGATATACAACTTCTGATTCATATTGAGTTGAAACACCTGCTAAATATTTTTGTTCAGCTTCTGGAATTCCTAATTTTTGGAATGTATTTTTAATTGTTTCAGGTACATCATTCCAATCTTTTTCAACTTTTGCAGTTGGTCTTATAAAATAAGTAAAAGAATTAAAATCAATTTTAGATAAATCTGGACCAAATTTTGGTAAAGGAGATTCTAAAAAATATTTTAATGATTTTAAGCGAAATTCAAGCATCCATTCTGGTTCGTTTTTTAATTTTGAGATTTCTCTAACAATTTCTTCTGATAAACCTTTATCAGTTTTTAATATAGAAACATCTTTATTTTTAAAGCCATATTTGTAATCATTTTCTTCCATATTAATCTTTTCCTTCTAATATTTTATTCATTCCATTCCAGCCAATAGTCGCACATTTAATTCTTGCAGCTTGTCTAGATGTGTTCATAAAAACTATTGCTTCATCAAGAATAGATTCATCATATTTTTCTTCATGAATCATTGCTAAATAATTTTTGATAATTTCATTAGCTTGTTCAATAGTTTTTCCTTTAAGTAATTCACTCATAATTGAGGTTGAAGCTTTTGAAATTGCACATCCAATTCCATGCCAACAAACATCAACTAAAATATTATTTTCAATTTTTGCTTGAACATATATTTTATCTATACAAGAAGTTGAATCCATATAAACAGTTTTATATGTAGGATCTTTTTCTTCACGAAAGTTTCTTGGATTTGAGTAATGATCCATGATGATTTCTCTCATCATTTCTTGGTTAATTGAAATAGGCATCTAAAAAATCTCCACCTTTCTTACATGCTTCAATAAAAGCATCAATTTCTTCAAATGTGTTATAAAAATATAATGAGGCTCTAACTGTTGCATCTGTATTTAATTTATGCAATAAAATTTTTGCACAATGTTGTCCTGATCTTACTGCTATGCCATAACTATTAAATAATGAAGCAGTATCTTGAGCAAAAACATTTTTAACATTAAAAGTAATAATTCCTGAATCAGCATTAGAATTATAAAGAATGATATTATCTAATTCTTTAAGTTTTTTTATTGCGTAATCATGAAGTTTTTTTTCATAATCATGAATATTATCCATACCAATTTTATTTAAATAATCAATAGCTGCTCCTAAACCTATAACACCAGCAATATTTTGAGTACCAGCTTCAAATTTTAGTGGTGGTTCTAAATAACCAATATTACCACATGTATCAAATTTTGTATTCATGCCTCCACCAGTTAAAACAGGATCTA
>URVS01000332.1 GCA_900551385.1 uncultured Mollicutes bacterium
GTAAATTGGCAAAATTTAATAACTATTCTTTTTGGAATTTTTATTAATTCATTATTTGAACAAAAAATAGATGATGCGGTGAATCATATAAAAATTGATGGCAATAAAGAAGAAATCTTTAAAAAAGTATTGAAATACTATACTGCTGATTATAAAGAAGTAAGAGAAAGTAATTTAAATAGACAAATATTTTATGTTAAACCTTATGTAAAAAATCAAAGAAATGAAATCGTTACTGTTAGCGTTTATTTTAATGAATTTATAGTAGAACATGCTGCTTATTGGGTTATACGAAATTATTATTTAAAACAGGAAAGCAAATCGAAACAAACTTTTGTTAACGAATTTGGAATATTGTATGAAAAATATTTTGAAAATATTTGTATAAAGTATCATGTCCAAAAAGAGAAAATTAAAAAAAGCGAAAAAGAAAAAAGAGCAGACTGGAAATTGCAAATAGATAATCAAATTATTTTGATTGAACAAAAATCTTTTATTTTGCCTATAGAAATAAAACAACAATTAACTAATGTTGATAAATATAAAAAAATAATTGAAAGAAACATAGTTTATGCTTTAGAGCAATTGGAACAAACAGAAAAGAACTTAAATTTACATAATGCTATAAAAATAGTGTTATGTTATGATAGATATATTAATCCTAATTTATTAAATAATATATTTGATGACGAAAATTGCAAAGTAAAAAACGATGGAAGATATTTTCTTGCAAATACAACTGAAATAGAAATGCTATTGGAATTAAGCAGTAAAGATAAGCAATTGTTTAAAAAAGTCATAAGTGATATGATTAATAGGAAAAATTATAATGGAAATATTATTATGCACATAATGATAGAAAATAAATGGACCACTAATTCTTATTATAAAGAACAAATTTTTGATGAATATAAAGAATTATTAAAAGATGTTAAAAATAGGCATGAAAAATTTAGAAAATTATAAAAAACAAAAATATAATATAATTCTTATTTTAATGAAATAATATCAAAATATTACTCATATTTTCCCAATTTTATATAAAAAGTTGAAAACCATAATAATTTATGATATAAAACAACTAGCCCTAATTTAATGTAGGTATTTTATAGCGGGGGAAAACAAATGGAAAGTAATGATGCAGTAGAAACATTAGATTACAATCCATCTTATAGTGAAGAAGCTCAACAAGATTCATCAGTTAAACTTGCTGAAAGAGAAAAAATCACTATTAAAGGTGGAAAAATATATGCTTTTTTTAAAAGAATTTTTGATATTTTTTGCTCTTTATTAGCAATAATCATTTTAGCTATTCCTATGTTAATAGTAGGTATAATTGTTAAATGTACATCTAAAGGACCTATGATATTTAAAGATAATAGAATTGGATTAAATGGTAAAAAAATTAATATTTGGAAATTCAGATCTATGTATATAGATGCTGAATCAAATATTGATAAATATTTAACTCCAGAACAAAAAATAATTTGGGAAAAAGAAAGAAAATTAGATAACGATCCTAGAATTACCTCAATTGGAAAATTTATTAGAAAAACATCTATAGATGAATTACCTCAATTATTTAATATTTTAGCTGGCACTATTTCTATAGTAGGACCTCGCCCTATAAGTGAAAATGAACTTAATGAAAATTATGATGATTATCAAAAAGAAATGCTTTTAAAAGTCAAACCTGGTTTAACTGGATATTGGCAAGTATATGGTAGAAGTGATGTTGATTATGAATCTGGAAAAAGGCAAGAAGAAGAATTGAAATATCTTTCAAAAAGAAGTTTTTTCTTTGATTTAAAATTAATTTTATTAACTATACTAGCTGTTATTGAAAGAAAAGGTGCTAAGTAATGAATTTACTTTTCATTGGACCAAAATTCTATAATTATCATGAAATAATAAAAAATGGATTCATAAATGCAGGATATGAAGTTGATTATTTTGATGATAGACCAAGCACAAAGTATATAGATAAAGTGCTTTTGCGATTGAACAAACGATTTTTAACCAATAAAATAAATAAATACTTTAATGACATAAAAAGAAAAGTTGCAAATAAATATTATAGTGTGATTTTTGTTTTGTATGGACAATCATTCAATTCTAATATGATAAGAGAATTAAAAGAAGTATCACCTAAATCAAAATTTATATTTTATATGTATGATCCTATATTCAGTATGCCTGATAG
>URVS01000333.1 GCA_900551385.1 uncultured Mollicutes bacterium
AATTGAAAGATTACTTTCCATTCTTTAAAATAAAAGAAGGAGAATGTTTTTATCAAGGTTGTTTGCATATTAATGAACCAAAATGTTATATCAAACATTTAGTTGAAGAAAATGTTATTCCTTTAGAACATTATCAAAATTACAAACAAATATTTAATGAATTAATATTTAGAAAGGATCGTTATAAATGAAAAATTTAGTTTCTGCTTCATTATTAGCCTGCAATAAAGAAAAAATTATTGAAGAAGTATCTTCTTTACAACAAAATGGTGTTGATATAGTCCATTTTGATGTTATGGATGGAAAATTTGTTAATAATGTTTCTTTTAATGATGATACATTTCATAAAATAAGAAAATACACTACTTTACCTTTTGAAATACATTTAATGGTTAATAACCCTTTAGAATATATTTCAAAATATGAATATTCTTCAAATGATGTTATTATTGTTCATTATGAAGCATTTAATAATGATGAAGATGTTATTTCATGTTTAAAAAAAATTAATTTAAGCCATAAATCAGGAATTTCATTTAAGCCACATACTGATATTACTAAAATAGATAAATTTTTACCTTATGTAGATTATGTTTTAGTAATGTCTGTTGAACCAGGTTTTGGTGGACAATCATTTATTGAAAATTCAGTAGAAAAAATTAAATATTTTGCTTCTAAAAAGAAAATTTATCATTATGTTATAGAAGTTGATGGTGGAATCAATGATTTAACATATAAAAAATGTGTAGAAGCAGGAGTAGATATTTTAGTATCTGGATCATTTTTATTTAAAGGGGATATGGTAAAAAAAGTTGAGGCGATAAAATGCGAAAAGTAGTTATTGTTACTTCTTTTGCTTCTAAAAACAGTATTTTAAAATATTCTAATACCCCTTTAATAGGAGTAGAAAAAGGTATTGAATTAATTAATAAATGTGGATTAACGCCAGTTTTAGGTATAGGTGATTTTGATACATTAGATTATCAAACAGCTTTAAATTATTTAAAACCTAATCAAATAGTAAGATTAAATCCACATAAAGATATGACTGATACAGAAGCAGCAGTAGATTATATGCAGAAACTTGGTTTTGATGAAATGATTATTCTTTCTTCAATCAAAGGAAGATATGATCATGTGCATTCTTTATTATTGTTATTAAAAAAATATTCTCAATGTAAATTATCTATTGAAGACGATAATAATTTAATTACATATTTAGAAAAAGGTAATCATATTATACAAAAACAAGATTACAAATATGTTGGATTTTTTGGTTTTCCAGAGGCTATAATAAGTGTAGATAATTCAGCATATAAAGTAAAAAAATTAAAATTAAAATTTACTGAAACTAAAGCTGTATCAAATGAATTATTAGATCGTGTAGCGGAAATTGATGTTCATAAGGGTGGAGTTTTAGTTGTACAATCAAAGGAGAAAGAAAATGATTAAAATATTAATTGGTTCATTATTTACTGCATTAGTAATAATTTTAATTGTTTTAGGCTTAGTTAATTATAATTCAAGATATAGTGATACACCTGATAAAGATAAATTTTCTTTTTTAAATCAATTTCCTTATGAATTACAAGATAATCCTACTATGAAATATAATTTAATTTTTAAAATATTTGCTTCTTTAGTAGGCGCTAGCTATGCAGTATTTGGTATGTATTTATTTTTCTTTGTTGATCCATACGCTTTTAAAAGTATTACTGAAATAATTTTAGGTATTATATTTATTATTATTGGTGTAAATATTTTCTTTGAATTTAATATTACATTAAAAAATTATAAATTACATTTAATAACTTCTTCTTCTTTATTTGCTTTAACTGTATGTAATTATGCTTTATTTGGTTATTATATTTTAATTGAATCTAATAATCAATTTCCAATAGCGTTATCTTATGTCTTATTTGTTATAGCTGCAGGGTTACTTGCAAGTTTAATTTTTACTCCATTAAAAAAATGGATGTATTTAGAAAAAGAAGAAAAAGATGGAACAGTAAGATATTATAGAAAAAGAATATCAATTTTACCAATTATGGAATGGATATTTTTATTAAGTAATGTTTTATTAATTATCTTGTTAACAATATTTTAAATAATAAAAAAAGAGCATTTATTGCTCTTATTTTTTTAGGCTCTCTTAAATAAAGTGGGGTTTTAAAAAAGATTTATTAAAATATTTGACCCC
>URVS01000334.1 GCA_900551385.1 uncultured Mollicutes bacterium
TGGAGAAAATAAATCAGGAACTGTTAAAAGAGGAATTAGTATTAGAGAAGGTAGTTTTTATTACAAGTGAACAGGAGAAGGCTGGTCTTAAAGATACTATCTATTTAGGAAAGCTTTTTGAATTAATAAAGAAAGATACAAATAGGAAATTAAATACTTCAATAAAATTTTCAAATATAAAAGTAAGTAATTACACGTTCTCTGAAAATCCAGCTGATTATGATATGATGATGAGAAGATATAATAAAATTATAAAGTCAAATAGTTTTGCGAGTACTCTTTATATAGGAATAACAGGAGGAACTCCAGCTATGAATATGGCATTAGTATATAATGCAATGAATGATATAAATGGGAAAGTCATACCTATATATACTAATAGACATAAAAAAGTTTCAGAAAAGCTTAGAATAGTTGAAGAATTAAATAATAATAAAATAAAAAGACAATTAGAGATTTTAATTAATAGACAACTATATGAAAGTGCTGAAGTAATGTTAAATGATAATAAAATGAAATTTGATATCAGAAAAGTTAATGAAATTAACAATATGATACAAGCAGCTAAGAATAGAAGAGAATTTAATTTTAATGAAGCTATTAAAATTTTAGAAGAAGTAAAATATGAAGACATAGATAGTAGAACTGTTTGTGATGAATTTGAAAATATTGTTGAGAAATTACAAAATAAAAACAGTATTTATTTATTAAATGAAGTAAAAAATAATGCAATATATAAATATAAAAGTGGTTCATATACAGATTTTTTAGGGAGAATTTTTAGAATTCAAGAAGAGGTATATAGGTTAGTTTTGAAGAAAAGCAATTTAATAAAAATGAAAATTAAAGATGAGGAGTGGTTAAATTGTGATCTTTTAACAAGTGAACAAATTAGAGCGTTAGATATGAGTAGTAATGGAGAATTAAGATATAAAGAATGCCAATTAAATACTTATTCAATGTCAGAAATAATTAAAGTTGTAATTGACAAAGGTTCTTCGGAGTATAAGGTTTATAGTGAATGTGATCGAGTGTTAACAGGATTAAAAGAACAAAGAAATAAGAGTATTCTGGCACATGGATATAAGGGAACAACAAAAAGTTTTATAGATGAGCATATTTAAGATGTTGAAAAATTTTTAGATAATATAGTTGAGACAATAAGTGTCATATTTGGAGAAGAGTATGATAAAGATGGTTTCTATAGTTTTGGTGAAGACAATAAATATAATCAGTATATTATAAAGTTAATTAAGGAGTTATAGATGGAGTACTATGAGTTAAAGATAAAAGTTATATTATCAGAAGATATGGAATATACAAAGACTTCATATAAAATAGGAGTTTTTATTAATAATTCAATGCTAAATAACAAATTATTGAAAAAGTTACATGAAGAAAGATTTTATAAGTATGTATATGATACTTTTTATCCTTTAGAAAAGGATGGAGTATATAAAAAAGGCAAGTATTATACTTTTAGATTAAGAAGTATAAATATCCAATTGCTTAATAAAATGGCAATGGCTATATATAATCATGAGTACTTTGGAATTAAGGCAGTGGATTTAGATATTCATATAAAAAAAGTTGAGAAGATAGAACAATTATTTGCTATTAAGCCAGTTATTATAACAGTAGATAATAAACCATGGTTAGAAAAAAATAACTCAATAGATATTATGAAATGCAAGTTAAATGATAATCTAAGTAAAAAATTAAAACAGTTTGAAGGTGAAGAATTTTTAGAAGAACCAATAGATTTTATAGATAGTATTGAAATAATAAATAGGAAACCAGCAAAATATTCATATAAGAATGTAACTCTTTTAGGAAATAAACTTAATATAAAAGTAAAAAGTGATGAATTAAGTCAAAAGAAAGCTTTAATGGCTATTGCTTTGGGACTTGGAGAAAAAGGAAGTAGCTTAGGTGCAGGTTTTTGTAATTATATTTAGTACATTATAGATATCTTATTTGAGTAATTATAAAAAGGGTTCCTCAAGAATTTAAGGCAAATGGACAAGTTATTATTAAAAGAATTTTTACCTACTTCCCTCATGTCTCCAGTCATTGATACATATTCTCTAAGTTCTGGCTTAATTTCTGAAATGAAATCTGATTGAGGATAAGCTACAGTTCTACCAAATACTCTTCTTACTTCTGCAGATGTCATGAATAATGTTTCTTTTGCTCTAG
>URVS01000335.1 GCA_900551385.1 uncultured Mollicutes bacterium
TTCAATTTGCAACATTTATCTCTTTTGTCTGTTGCTTTTTCAATTTAGATTAACAAAGTTCACTTTTTATTTTGTCTTAATATAGTATTTAATTTTTAAATTTGCTAAAATAATTAAAGAAAAAGGTAATTTATGAAAAAATTTGTTGGAATAGATTTAGGTACAAGTAATACATTTATTTATGTTTCTGGTAAAGGAATTATTTTTTCTGAGCCTACAGTTATTGCTTATGATGTAAAAAGTACAGAAGTATTAGATATAGGCTATTTAGCTGCTAAAATGATTGGTAGAGTACCTGAATCAATTGATGTTATTAAGCCTGTAATTAGAGGTGTTCCTTCAAGAATGAATCCTAATATTAATTTACTCAAAATCGCATTAAGAAAAGGTGATGTTAAGTCATTAAATAATTATACTGTTTTATTTTCTACTCCATGTGATATTACTCCTATTGAAAAAAAAGCTTTAACTGATATTGCCTATAATTTAGGTGCTAGTGATGTTATTTTTGAAAATCAAGCTAAATTAGCAGCTTTAGGAGCAGGTCTACAAATAAAAGAAAATAGAGGTAATATGCATATTAATTTAGGTGCAGGCACTACAAATATTATTGTTACTTCTGGAGAAAAAATATTAATAAGTAAATCTTCTATTTTTTCTGGTAATTTACTTGATGAAGCAATTTTACGTTACTTAAGAAAACAAAGACATTTAATAGTTGGTAGTAAAACTGCTGAATTTATTAAAATGAAAATTGGTTCTTTAGAATCTACTCCTGAAAATAGATTATTAGAAGTTTCAGGAAGAGATATTTTAACTTCTTTACCACATAATGTTAATATTTCAACAAATGAAGTACGAAACATTTTATTACCATTAGGTGAATTGTTAATTGATTCTATTAATGATGCTTTAATTCTTACTCCACCTGAACTTGCTAGTGATATTAATGAAAATGGTGTTGTTATTTCTGGTGGAACAAGTTTACTTGCAGGAATGAGAGAATATATTGAAAAACATATTAATATTCCAGTTAGATTAGCGCCAGATCCAGTTGCCAGTGTTGTTAATGGAATGAAAATTTATTTTGGTAAATAAGTTAATCTTGTTTTTGTTTATATTCATTAATTATTTGGCTTCTTCTTATTTCATATTCTTCTTTTGTCATTTGTTCTAAACGATATAATTCGTTTAAATCTTCAATTTTTTTCTTCATAGAAGATTTTCTAAAAGAAGCTAATTTTGAATTATCAAAATCATTTATTATATAAGGGACATCAATCTCTTTTTTTATATAATTAATATTATTTGTGTTATCTTTTATTCTTGAAGAAGCAAGTGGGACTTTTCTAGAACATGCATGAATAGAAATTAATAATCTAGCATCATCTTCATTAACTGGAAGATATTTTCTTTTTTTGATACTTTTTCTTAATAATAATCCTTCCATAAAAAATGAAGCAAATATTTGAAAAAATACCACTATAATTATACCTACATATTTAGCATAATCACTTCTAAAAAACATTAAAAATCTAGTTATAATTTCTTGATAAGAATTAGGAGTGAATTGCAAAATAAAATTTTTAATTATTTCCATACCTGGTATTGGTAATAAATAATAATAAATAATTAAAAGAAATAAGCAAGAAATAAATCTTAATTTAACCATTAAATAAAGTGGACCAAAAAAACAAAACCAAAAAGAAAACCCTACTTGTTTTTGCTTTATATCTCCATGTGTATCACTTAAATTAACAATTTTCATATTATCATTATATAACATGATGAAAAAAATATTAATTATTTTTATTTATCAAAAATAAAACTTTTTTAAATATTTAAAAAAGAGAAAAAATATTATAAAAGTTACTCATTTGGTTAAATAGGTGATAATAATTAATGTTAACAAAAAATAAATATTATTACTATTTTATATTAGATTCTTTAAGATTTTATAAATACATATGTCTTTTCATTAGATTTTTCTTGGCTATACTTATATTCTAATTTATCAAATCTTTTTAATCCTTCTAAATCACAAATCTTATTTTGTGCTAAATATCTGACCATCTCTCCTCTTGCCATTTTAGCTAGAGTACCCTTTTCAATTACCTTGTCTCCTTTTATTTCACCAAATACACATGTTATAAATTTTGTCCCTGGTGAGTTTTT
>URVS01000336.1 GCA_900551385.1 uncultured Mollicutes bacterium
TACATCAATTATTCCTTGATTACGTTCTTTTTCTAATAAATAACCAATGCCAAATGTTTTATGTGATACAAATATTCTTTTTTCCATATAAATATTTATACCATATTTCGACAGACAAATTTACAAAAAAAATAAATAAGTGATTAATTTCACTTATTTATTTCCACCCATTAAATTTTTAATAAATTCAATTTCTACATTAGTATCTAATCTTGGGAATAATGGAGTAGATTTTTCTATTACTTTTTCTCCACCCAATAAATCAAAACTTGATACAGTAGAAAAATCTTGATATTTTTCTTCAATATTTAATTGTTCAAATAATTTAGAAGGAGCTTCCATTAAAACAGGTTTTAATAAAATAGCAGTTTGTCTTAAAACATTCGCTAAATGATTCATACAAGACTTTAATTCTTCAACCTTAGTTTCATCTTTAGCTAAAGCCCATGGTTTACTATCTTCAATATATTTATTAGCTTTTGAAATATATTCAAACACATTCATAATAGCTTCTGTAACATGTAAAGTTTCAAAATTATTTTGATATGATTTAATTGCTTGTTTACCAGTAGCTTCTAATTCAGCATCTAAAGGAGTAACAACACCATTATAAGAAGGAATAATTCCTCCAAAATATTTATTCATCATACCAATAGTTCTATTTAATAAATTACCAAAGTCATTAGCTAAATCAATATTTATTCTTTCTACAAATTGTTCAGGAGTAAATGTTCCATCTTGACCAAATATTGTTTCTCTAACTAAATAATATCTAACAGCATCAAGACCATATCTTTCAATAAGAGGATAAGGATCCACTACATTACCTTTTGATTTAGACATTTTTCCATCTTTCATCATAAGTAATCCATGAACAAATACTTTATCTGGTAATCTTAAACCTAATGACATTAAAAATATTGGCCAATAAATAACATGGAATCTAGTAATATCATTACCTACTAAATGAACAATATATGAATCATCTGCCCAAAATTTTTTAAATAATGAATCATCATCTGAAAGATAACCTAATGCTGATAAATAATTAAATAAAGCATCAAGCCAAACATATACAACATGTTTAGGATTTTCATCAACTTGTATCCCCCAAGTAAAACTTGTTCTTGAAACACATAAGTCTTCTAAACCTGGTTTAATAAAATTATTAATCATTTCATTTTTTCTTGATTCAGGAGTAATAAAATCAGGATGTGTATTATAAAAATCCATTAATTTAGAAGAATATTTACTCATTTTAAAGAAATATGCTTCTTCACTAGATTTATGGCATGGTCTACCACAATCAGGGCAAAGATGATCATCTCCTTGAACTTGAGTATTAGTCCAGAAAGATTCACAAGGTGTACAATACCAGCCTTCATATTTACCTAAATAAATATCACCATTTTCTAACATTTTAGAAAAAACTTCTTTAACAACTTTTTCATGTCTAAGTTCAGTTGTACGAATATAATCATCATTACTTATTTGTAATGTTGACCATAATTTTTTAATATCTTTAACAATATTATCAACAAATTCTTGTGGTGTTTTATTAGCTAATTCAGCATTTTTTTGTATTTTTTCACCATGTTCATCAGTACCTGTTAAAAAATAAGTATCATCACCTTTCATACGATGATATCTAGCAATAGTATCAGCCATAGTAGTGCAATATGCATGACCAATATGTAATTTAGCACTTGGATAATAAATAGGTGTGGTTATATAAAATTTTGACATAGTTTTCCTTTCTATAAAAAAACCGTCCATTTGGACGGCTTTGATTTTTTTACTTAATTCCGTATTTTTTATTGAAACGATCAATACGTCCATCTGTTTGAGTAAATCTTTGTTTACCAGTATAGAATGGGTGGCAGTTAGAACAAGTATCAACACGAATTTCTTTTAAGATTGAACCTGTTTGGAAAGTATTTCCACATGTAACACATGTAACTGTACATGGTCCGTAATTAGGGTGAATTCCTTTTTTCATTTTTATCTCCTTCCGCCTTAAACCGCCAAGCGGGTTTAAAGAAAGCGTAATTAGTTTATCAAAAAATTTATTAACATTCAACACTCTTTATTAAAAATGTAAATTTTAACTAAAAATGTTAGTTGAATAAGTAAATGCAACAATAAAATCAAAGCTGTAAATTTTACTTT
>URVS01000337.1 GCA_900551385.1 uncultured Mollicutes bacterium
ACCATAAGAAAGATTGGTTTCACATAATCCATTATACATATCCCTAATTTTATAATATAATTTTTAATAAATTGTATTAGAGGAAGCTCTCTTTTTTTACGCAGACAAATTATTATGTGATATAATATGTTTAATAATTATTTAAACATAAAATAAGTGAGGTATAATTATGGAACAGGTTTTAAAAAAAATTCTTAATGTACTTAATGAATTAAAAAGTGATGTTAATGAGTTAAAAAGTGATGTTAATGAGTTAAAAAGTGATGTTAATGAATTAAAAAGTGATGTTAATACTTTAAAGACAGAACAAGTTAAAGTAAATGAAAGGTTAACTAGACTTGAATATAAAGTTGATAAGCTTGAAATTGGGCAAAAAGAAATTAAAGAGAATTTAAATGGATTCCAAGATGAATATACTGGAAAGAGAGTAAAGCTATAGGCTAAAAAATTAGCATGTAGCTTTGTTTTTTTGCATAAAATGGTTATTTAATATAAAAGTTAATAAAACTTTAAAAGTTTAAAAAAAAGGTTAGCAAATTAGGTCGAAATATGCTAAAATATATAACATGTTAAAAAGAGGAGGATAAGCTTTAATTATGAACAATAAATTGGAAAATTTAACGTCAGTTAAGAATTTATCAATTTCAAAAAAATTAAAAAAAGTATTAATTGTAGCAATAATAATTATTTCGACTATTACGGTTGCTACTGGAGTAGGTCTTATGTATTTAAAAGGTCAACTTGAAAGTTTTGTTGAAACTGAGTATGCTTCTGAAATATCAATACAAGAAACTGCAACAAGTATATTAACTTTAGCAAGAGATATAAGAGATGCTTATATAAGAGCTGAAAATGGTGAAAATATATCATCATATGATCAAAATGTGAAAAAATATGTAAATGAAATAACTAATGAATTAGAGTATGTTTATAATATTAACAAAGATCCAGAAATAGCAAGAGAACTTGAGAATTTTGGTAATAATATATCAAAATGGATAAATATAGGTAACGAAATATTAACAGCAATAAATAATAAGGATATGGCAAAAGCTAATAAACTTATATTAAATGATTGTCCAGAAGTATTAGATGTTATAATTGAACAAGTATCTTTAATAGGTGATAAAATAAGTACAAATGTTCAAGATGATATACAAGGAACTACTAGATACATAGGAATAGTAATGATTATAATAATAGTAATAATAATCATTGGTTTAATACTTATAACAAAAGTTGTACAAGCTATAATTGAAAGTATTTCTAATCCAGTTGAAGAAATAAAATCTGCTGCATTAGAAATGGCTAAAGGTAACTATGATTTAGAAATAGAATATACATCAGAAGATGAAATTGGTGTATTAGCAGATTGTATGAGAGAAATGATTTTATTTACTAAAGATAATATAAGTAATATAACAGAAGTATTAAATAAATTTGCTGAAGGTAACTTTGATGTTGAAATTGAAGATAACTATATCGGTGAATTTATAGAGATAAAAGAATCGCTAGAAAAGATAGTAGATTCTATAAATAATACATTCTATGATATTAAAATAGTTACTGAGCAAGTTAAGGATGGTTCAGAACAAGTTGCATCAACAGCTCAAATTATATCAGAAGGAGCTATAAATCAAGCAGGTATAATTCAAGAATTAATAGCTTCTATTGGAGAAATAAATGAAAAAGTTAAAGTTTCAACTGAACAAGCTAATAGTACAAATGTTTTAACTATAGAGCTAGGAAATCAAATTGAATTAAATAATGAAAAAATGAATGAAATGGTGACAGCTATGAATAAAATAGAAGAGTCATCTAGAAATATTAAATCAATAATCAATACTATTTATAGTATATCAGAACAAACAAATCTTTTAGCACTTAATGCAGCTATAGAAGCAGCTAGAGCTGGAGAGTCAGGAAAAGGATTTGCAGTGGTTGCAGATGAAATTAGAAAGCTTGCAGAAGAAAGTTCAGTGGCTGTAAAGAATACTGAAATATTAATAGAAGATTCTATAAGTAATGTAAATAATGGTAAGAATATTGCCGATGAAGCATCAGAAGCATTAAATGCTGTTGTAGGAAAAGCTAAGGAAGCTGTAGAAGTAATTGGTACAATAGCTAAACTAACAGAACAAGGGGCAATGTCTATTTCAGAAG
>URVS01000338.1 GCA_900551385.1 uncultured Mollicutes bacterium
ACCAATGGGATATGTAGGAAAGTGTTCTAATCAAGCGGGAATTGTTGTTATTCTTTATTATTTATCATTTATTTTTTTGTTTATTGTATCAAATTGAATTAATTGATTAAATAATTCATCATATGTAGCGTTTTCTAAATTTAAAGATGGTAAATTATCAATTAATGTTTTTATTTCATTTGCATTTGTTTTTTCGTTTTCAATTCTTCTTGCTAAATAAATTTCTTTTTCTTTATTATATTTTTCATTTAAATAATTCATTTGAGCTTCATTAAATTTATTAAAAGCTTTATTTAATAAAGATAAAGAGTAAATTGATATTTTTGCATTGTTAGCAAAATTATCAACATTTTTCTTTTGAGTATTGTAATCGGAAATTAATGAATCAACAATAGGCTTTGTTGAAAATATAGTTTTGATTTCGCCATTATACACTAAAGATTTAACTTTAGTATCTAAATTATCATATTTTGTTTTAAAGTTTTTTAATTCATTTAGATATTCTTCTTTTAATGAATAATTATTTTTTAAATTAATTATTTCTTCTCTAATTAATTTTGCTTGTTCTTCATATGGTAAATAATTATTTAAGTCCCATGAATATTCATATGTATCATTAGTTAGATTTGAAACTGTAAGATTAATTAAACTAAATGTTTCATAATTTAATTTAGAATTATAAACATTAGTACTGGCTATATCAAATAATTTGAAATCAAAGGTGAAATCATTATTTTTTAAATTAATTTTTACATAAATATTTTCTAGTGGTTTATATAAATCTAACATTGAAGGTAATAAAGCACCTATAGTTGAACCTAATTTATCTATTATCAATTTTGGTATTTGAATCCAATAAGATCTTACTTGATTTATAATTTCATCACTTAAAGATAATGATATATAATCATCTACAAAATTAATTTTAAATATTTTTAATAATAATTGTATTAATTCTTCTATATTTAAATTATTAATATTAGGAAGAGAATTATTTAATTCAATTTCTTTAACAAAATTAGCATTATCACCATTTAACGCAATTAAATAAAGATGACCGTTTTCTAATAATAAATTAATTGAATCTGCTTTAGATATAGGATTAATCCATTCTGGTATATCACTAGTAAAACTACTAGCAAGATATCATATACATTTTAAAGAATTTGATATACTTAGATTTATTTCTAATTTAAAAGCTTCTTTAATATTTGTTATTTCTGTATTATATGTAAAATAGAAATTACCACTTATAGCGTTAGCTAAAGTATTATTATCTGAATTTAATGTAAATTCTTTAAAAATATTTATTTTTGATATATATCCTTCTAATGAAGGCAAAACATATTTTTCTTCTATGACATAAGTATCAAATGAAATATTAATATTTTTAATTGTTGATTTAAATTCTATTCTATTTAATTTGTTATTTAATAATGTTATTGTCGCATTCAATGATAAAGTTGATTTATCTTCTTCGCTTATTAAACCAAGTTCATTTAATTTGTTATAAATTAAATCTATACCTTTATCTGATAAAGAAAGATTATATTTGTCTTCACTTATTTTATTTAAATTAAAATAACTTAATATTTCTTTTATGCTAGTAGAATTGCCTTCGTTAGCTTCTGGTAAAGAAAAAACAACTTTATTATCTAATAAATTAATATAAAGTTTGTTTTCATGATAAATAAAATTTATATCACCTAGAGAAGATATAATATAAAACGTTGCATCAATATTATTAGCAATATCATTAGTACCTTCTAATAATAATTTTTTTAAATTTATTCTTAAATTAAATTTAATTGGTAAAATAAAATTATTAACATTAACATTACCAGTTAAAGCAATACCATTTTGTAAATCAAGATTAAGAAGAGCATCTATTAAAGGTTGATTTTCATCGACTGGATTATCTATTTCACCTGGATCAATAATTGTAGGTGTTTCATTAATAGCTTTATTAAATAATTCTGTGTCAGGAATTGTTACTTGTTCATTAAATTTAGAAAAGCTTGAAGCTATGACAGCAATATGCTCAGTAGGATTAGATATGATTGCAGTACCTGGAGATACATCAGCAGAAACAATATCAGCAATAATTGCAGATGAAAGTGCAATTGGTGTTATAAATAATAAAACTACAGCTGTAAG
>URVS01000339.1 GCA_900551385.1 uncultured Mollicutes bacterium
CTATTGCTATATAGTGTATGCTAAAACGCATTCTAGCCTTTTTTCAATAGTTCTACTCAGTATTCTTACAATTGTAGCTGTAGTATACCTTATAAATTACAAGTATATTGCATTGAGAAAACCTCTGAAAATATTAAAGAAGAATATTGGGTGTCAAATAGAATACTTTTTTAAAGCTGATTGTATTATTCATAGATCCTTGTCAACTGGATTAGAAAATGAAATTAACACAAATAAAATTACTGATGTTATTTTAACTCTACCAACTCAACAGCAAAGAGTTTTAGACGCTATTTTAAGACTTACTCAAAATAATGAAGAAATAACATCAGGTAAATTATATGATACCTACAAAGAAGTATCAAAAGGAGATTCTGTAACATACAGAAGAATTTTTGATTTTATAAATGAACTTGAAATGTTAGGTATTATTTCAACCAATACTATATCACGTGGACGTGGAAAAGGAAGAACTAATATTATAACACTTCAATGCGATACTGATTTACTTGAAAAAACACTTTATTCAATATGATTCCATTTAGGATTGTTTTTGATTAAAGTTTTTAAAATGGTCATTCTAACTGGAACAGCATTAAATGCTTGATTGAAATATTTGTTATGTTTGGTGTTATCTAAATCAGTAGCTATTTCATCAATTCTTGGTAATGGGTGCATAACAATAACATCCTTACCTTCTAACATTTTTTTATTAACAATATAAGCTCCTTTTATTTTTAAGTATTCATCTAAATCTCCAAAACGTTCTTTTTGGATTCTGGTTACATATAAAACATCTACTTTATCAATAATTTCTTCTATACTATCAACTTCAGTATATGGAATATTTTTTTTGTTTAAATCGTGTAAAACCTCTTGAGGCATTCTTAATTCTTTAGGAGCTACAAAATAAAGTTCCACATTATCATATAATCCCAATGCATTGGACAGGGAATGTACTGTACGACCAAATTTTAAATCACCGACTAAAGCTATTTTTAAGTTATCAATTTGCCCTAATTCTTTTTTGATAGTGTATAAATCAAGTAATGTCTGGGTAGGATGCTGACCAGCACCGTCTCCAGCATTTATCACAGGAACATCAACAATATCTGATATGAATTTGGATACGCCTTCTAATTCATGTCTAATAACTAAAGCATCACTGTAACCCTCAAACATTTTTGCAGTGTCAGCTATGCTTTCCCCTTTGGAAACAGAACATGATCTTGTATTTTCAATACCTATGCAGTTTCCACCTAAACGTTTCATAGATGTTTCAAAAGATAATCTTGTTCTTGTTGACGGTTCAAAAAACATTAATCCAAGGATTTTACCTTTTAATTCCTCACAGCATTCTTTTGATTTAGCTATATCTTCTAGTTTTGATGCTTCATTTAGAATATAATCAATATCCTTTCTTTCAAAATCTTTTATTGAAATTATACTTTTTAATTCAAAAATTTTAATCAACCCATTTTATTCAATTCTTTTATCAATTAAATTGTTAATATAACTAGCAAATTTATCAATTTCATCCATATTCAATACAGGAATATTTTCACTGGAAAGTGTTTTCTTAGCTTTTATTTTATCTATAAAGTTTCCTTCATCAGGATTTGAAGAAATAAATGATGATTTAACAAGTTGTTCTGAAAATGTTTTGTTCAGATGACTTTTAGTATTTGATTTTTCATCACAGTTCATAAACAGAGCAACCGGTTTTTCCATTAATGTTCCCGTATTTCTGGATATGTATCTTTTTAATGTTCCCTGGACTTTTCCATGATATAGTGATCCGGCTAATATAATAAAATCATATTTTAACAAACAGGCTGTTTTAGCTTTTTCAATTGGAATTAATTGAATTTTAGCTTTTATTTTGTTTGATAAAATTTTTGCAGCTTTTTTTGTTATTCCGCTGGATGTTGAGTAAATTATTGCTATTTTCATATAATCCTTTCAATTGGTACGACAAGAATATCTTTTGCACCTGCATTTCTTAAATCGTTAACAAGTTCGAAAACCACGTCTTCATCTATAACTGCTTGTACAGCTACAGTTTCTTCTTTAGATAATACTTCTGAAATTGTTGGGCCAGTCATTGCAGGCATGACTTTTTTAACTTTATCTAAATTTTCTT
>URVS01000340.1 GCA_900551385.1 uncultured Mollicutes bacterium
AGACCTTGTTCATATAACATATTTAAGTTGTTATAAACAGTAGCTAGAACAATTTTGTCATTTTTTTCTTTAGCTTTTATAAATACTTCATCAGCAGTAAGATGATCTCTTGATGCTTCAATAATTGCTAATATTAATTTTCCATTTTTTGTCATAAACTACCGTCCTTACTAAATTACTGTTCTTAATTAGAATAATTCTAAATTGATATGGTTAATTTTAATTTTTTAAATATTAAATGAGATTTTTCTAATTCTTTTTAATATGGACCATATAAGCGTAATGGAGTAATGTAAAATGTTTTGTAGAAATTGTGGAACAAAACTAGAGGATACTGATAAATTTTGTTTCAATTGTGGAAATCCAACAGGTAATTTAGTAGAACAAAAGGCACCAGCACCACAAGAAGTTAAAGAAGAACCTGATGTTGAAGAAGTTATAGAAACTCCTAAAGTAGAAAAAACTACTGAAGAAGCTCCTAGTGAAGAAATTATAGAAGAACCTGAAGTTGAAGAAATTATAGAAGAAATTCCATTGGATGGGGAAGTAGTTGGGGAAGTTACAGAAGATGTTCCTAGGGAAACTCCTGAAGTAGAAGAAGTTATGGAAACTCCTAAAGAAGTTGTAACTGAAAAAAAATCTATAGATTCAAAAGATGATTTAGACGACTTAGATGAATTTTTAGATTTAGATGATAACTTTAATTATGGAGATGTGGTATGGGAAGAAGTACCAGATGATGATGTATTACTAGATGATGTTGAAGAAGTAGAATCACTTGAAAAAGAACAAAAACATGTATCTAATGAGAAAACAGCTAAAGATGTTACTACTGATGAAGAACCTAAAGATGCAAATGTTGACGATTTTATTGAAGAATTAACAGAACAAAAGGATGTATCTGAAGTTGAAAAGATAATAAAACCTAAAGAAACAAAATCTAATATTATTGAAGAGGATTTAGAATCTGATTCAATAAGTTCAATTAAATCTTCAATAGCAGATAAATTTAAAATTGATGATGATTCAGAAAATACTGATTTAACTAAAATAATATCTTATGAAGATAAAGATGAAGATTTATCAATTAAATCAGTGAAAGAAACACAAGATGATAAAAAATCTGATGATGACTCTGATAGTATTAAATCCAAGTTTAATAAAAAATTAGATGATGAATTAGAAGAATTTAACACAGATTTAGATGAGAATGTTAACTCATTAAGTAGTAAGATTGTGTCTGTTTTAATAATATTATTAATTTTAATAATTGCAGTAGTTGTAGCTTTATCATTAATACAAATTGTAGGTATATAACTTCTTTCTTTTCTTTTTTTTTTAAATGATTTCTTATTTTTTTTTAAAAGAATAAAACATGCTTCTTTTTTAAATCCTGCCGAAATTATTATAAATAATATAATCTAATAAAATATAATTATGAATATTTTAGAGAGTAAAGGTAATATTTCAAGAATAAATGAAATAATAAGGATTTTAGCCAAGTATGGATTTGAAAGTATTGCTCAGAAAATAAGTAATACTCATCTAAGACACGTATCTCTAGACAATGATGTTTCTAATGATGAATATGATTTAAATACACGTATTAGGCTTGTTTTACAAGAACTTGGAACTACCTTTATTAAATTAGGTCAAACATTGAGCACTTATCCTGATATGGTTGGTTTTGAATTAGCAGAGGAATTATCTAAATTACAAGAATCTGCTCCAATAACAAGTTATGATGAAATTAGAACAATTATTGAAGATGAGTTTTCAAAACCTATTGACTCTATTTTTGATAATTTTGAAATAAAACCAATAGCATCAGCAAGTATTGGTCAGGTACATAAAGCAACTCTAAATAATAAAGTTGTTGCTGTAAAAGTAATAACGTTACAATGGCTAAAGCATATAATTTACCTGGTATAATTGATGTTTTTGAATCAGATATATATAAAGAATTAGATTATAAATTTGAAGCTGTGAATGCTATTCATATTAATGACTTATTATGTGAAGATGAAGTGCATATACCTAAAATTTATTTAGATTATTCTACTAATAAAGTTTTAGTAATGGAATTTTTAGATGGGGTTAGTCTTAATAAGGTGTTGATGGATTCTACTGATAAATAT
>URVS01000341.1 GCA_900551385.1 uncultured Mollicutes bacterium
GGGTAAATATATAATGCTGTGGCATCTTCATCTTCAATCATTGTTTCCATAATCGGCAAATTGAAAGCCAATGTTTTACCTGAAGCTGTAGGTGTTGTAATGATTACATTTTCATCATTTTGAATGGCCTCATAAGTTTCTGATTGATGTTTATATAATTTAGCATTTTTTGACTTTAAATAATCAACAATTTTAGGATTTAAATTATCAACTTTTTTATAGCTGGCTTTTCTGGCAGGAATAGTTTCTACATGAGCTATTCTGTCCCTGTACCTCACATCATTTTTAAACATATCAATTGTTGATTTGGTCATAATAATCTTGAAAAAAAGTTATCCATTAATAAATAATATATGAATAAATTAAATATTTAAATTATTCGTGTAAATGATACTTATCAAATGCTCTGTAGAGTATTTTATATAGTTAACATATATAAATAATAAATAATTAACAAAATGAGGACAACAATGATTAGTTACGAAGAATTTGAAGATATTGTTGTAAACACACTGAAAAGGAACATTTCTTCAAATGAAGATCAAAAAAAAGCCATTTCATCTCATGCAAATGAATCTCTTTTCATAGTAGCAGGACCAGGATCCGGAAAAACTACTGTAATTGTACTTAAAATACTTAAATATATTTTTGTTGATGATATTGCTCCAGATGAAATTTTAGCAACTACTTTTACTAGAAAAGCAGCAAATGAACTGCATTCACGTATTTTAAGCTGGGGAGATCAAATTAAAAACTATCTTTTAGACAACATTGTTGAAGATGATCCTGTTAAAGAAATGGAATTGATGGATTTCATTGAAAAAAAGATAGATTTAAACAAAATCAATATTGGAACTACTGACAGTGTAGCTGAAGATTTACTAAGAATTCATAGAGAGCCTGGAATGAATCAGCCATTGGTAATTGAAGATTTCGTTACAAAGTCCGCTATGACAAATATTCTTCTTAAAGATAATATATACTTAAATGAAAATTTAAAGGAGTATCTTAAAAGTTTTACACCTAAAGAAAAACTGGAAGAACCTTCAAAAATGGCAGAAATCATTCTAAATATGAAAAACAGAATGCACTATGACCAGGTGAATTTTGATGAAATCTATGATAAATTTGAAGAAGGCAGCGGAGCCAAATTAACTCTCAACTGTATAAAAGATTACGAAGATGAATTGAAAAAAAGAAATATTATAGATTTCCCAATGCTTGAATTTAAATTTCTAAATAAACTTAAAAATCATAAATTGGACATTTTTTTAGACAACATAAAAATCATTTTAATTGATGAATATCAGGACACCAATCTGATTCAGGAAGATATCTATTTTACAATAGCCGAATACGGTCTAAAAAATAATGGTAGCATAACTTTTGTAGGTGACGATGACCAGTCCCTTTATCGTTTTAGAGGAGCTACTGTAGACTTATTTACAAATTTCAAAAAACGTGCACATGACAGGTTGGGAATTAATGTTGAAGAAATTAATTTAAAAACCAACTACAGATCCAGTGAAAATATTATCAATCACTGCAACCATTTTGTAGAACTGGATAAAGAATATCAAAAAGCCAGAGTAGATGAAAAACCTAAAATCATTGCTCCCTATTTTGACAAAGATAAAATGCCCGTTTTAGGAATGTTCAGAAATAACCCTCAAATGTTAGCCAGAGATTTAACCCTGTTAATTAATAATCTCATAAACAATGGAGAAGCATCTCTAAAAATCAGAAGAATATTGAATAAGGATTATTATGACACATTAAATGGCAATTCCAACTTACAATCCATTAATAAACAAAAACAGAATAATGCTAAAAAAAGCAAAAATTTAGAAAAAATTACATTAAAATTAGATGAAGAATACGGCTCTGCATCAGACATAGCTATTTTATCATATTCTCCTAAAGAAATGAAAGGAAGCAATCCCACATTTAATTTTTACTTAAGGAAAAATCTTAAAAAACTGAAAAAACCTATTGAAGTTTTTAATCCAAAAGGAAGAGACCTGCAGGATGTAAAACAAGTTGAAATATTTTGCGGATTAATTCTAGAATGCATTGATCCTCATGGAATAATCCAAAAATCCGATAAGCAAATCCAGAATTTAGCTGACAG
>URVS01000342.1 GCA_900551385.1 uncultured Mollicutes bacterium
ATTATTTCTCCATGAATACAATGACATTTGTATCTCATGTATTTTATCTTTGTTAATGTCTATAAACATAAAATTGTTACTCCTTTTAATTCATATTTTTTTTAAAAAGAATTATTTCTTATTATAATTATTAAAATATCATATTGTTTAATAATAATCAGATATATCTTTATTTTTTATAATATATATTCTTACTTTAATAATATATACAATAGAAAAATACTAATAGAATTTTTTTTTAAAGAAATTATCAGAATAATCTAATAAAAAAGGGAAGAAAAAACTACTTTTAAGTATAATATTAAATATATTGAATTTAAAAAATATTTAATAATATTAATTTAGTTTAAACTAAATATATGAGGGGATAGTATTAGAAGTAGTATGGTTATAATCATGATTTCAATTATCATTATAGCATTTGTTGGTTGTATTTCATATTTATTTATTCAGAACAATCAATTAGAAAATCAAATTCAGGAAATAAATTCCACAAAAAATAATACAACACAGGATAATAATACACAAAACAACAAAACAGACAATAGTGTATCTAGTTCTACAACAACAGGTAATCCAAATAATAAACCACCAGCTACACAAGATTCATCATATTATAAACCAACAGGTGGAACTTATGCTGATGGAGTAAGTAGTCCAAATACTGTAAAGGCAAAATTAGATTCAAAGGATTATTATACAACAGGTACTGATTATTATAGGGGATCTGATGGAAATTATTATTATACAGAATATAGTAATGGACGTGTTGTAGATTCAGGAAGAGCATATAAAACATCGTCTGGACAAGTAGCTAAAGCATGATACATTATTTTTAAATTTATTTTTTTATTATTTTTTTTTATTAATTATTATATGTAGTTATATGTACTTGTTAGAAATCTATATTAATTAGATAAAATATATATTATATCATATCTATATTGTATTTAAATATACAATTGAATTTTTAATATGATTAAGTACTTAAGTTAATAAAATAACTCTTTTTGTTTGTTTTTGATAAAATAATCAATAGAATATTTTATTATATTTAAATCATAAAAAATTTTTTCGAGGAAATTTAATGGCAACTAAAGTAGCAAAAATAAAAACTTTAAAACAAGGAAAATACTTAGTATTAGGTGGAGAAGCTTCAAAAATTACCAGTATATCAACATCATCTCCTGGTAAACACGGTGCAGCAAAAGCACGTATTGAAGCAGTAGGAATTTTTGATAATCAAAAAAGAAGTCTTGTAAAACCTGTAAACGCAAAAGTAGACATACCTATCATTGATAAAAGAGTAGGACAAGTTTTAGCAATAATGGGTGAAGAAGTTCAATTAATGGACTTAGAAACCTATGAAACTATTGATTTACCTATTCCTGAAGATTTAAAAGGAGATATTGCTGAAGGTAAAGAAGTAGAATACATAGAAGCTATGGGAAACATGAAAATTATGAGAACAAAAGGAGGAAACTAATTTTTCTTTTTTCTCATTTTTTTTCTTAAATAATTTAATTCTAATTTTTATTAAAACTATTTTTAATACTCACTATTTCAACATTAATAGAAATCATTGCATTTTTGTATAATCTTTATTTTAATATTTTAAACAATATAATATCTTTTTAATAAAAAATAAGAAAATTTCTAAATAAAATAGGGAATATGTGAAATTAATATAATGTATCTTTTTACCACTTTTTTTATATATTAGTGTAAACATAATATATAATTAATTAATTAGCTATATGAGAATGAAGTAGTATTTAAATATTAATAAAAGAAAGACTAAAAAAATGAAAGATGATTTAAGATAAATTATATAGTATATTTTTTCAAAATTTTTTTACAGTAAAAAGGTTTTGAAATAAACTTTTTTATTAATTTAAATACCCTCAACATTCTTTCTAAAGGGGAAAATCTACACAATTTACCTGAGCTTTTAGAGATAGCTAATTCTAAATAGACTTTAATAAAATAAAGTTATATTTAAAACTACACACCTTTTTTATTATTATTTTAGTTTTATTAAAATTGAAATTTTATTTAAGTAATGTGTTTTTAAGGTTATTTCTATTTTTTAATTAATAATGGATATAATTATTATTTTTAATTA
>URVS01000343.1 GCA_900551385.1 uncultured Mollicutes bacterium
GCTAAAGCTAATTGTATTGATGTAACTATATAAGTTGCTAAATTTCCTAGAGCACATCCTGAAAAAATTGCAAATGATACATTCTTTTTCTTTAATAATTTATATATAAAATATGCAACAAATGGGCCTACTATCCCCATTGATAATGTATTTGCACCTAATGTAGTAAGTCCTCCATGAGCTAATAATAAAGCCTGGAATAATAAAACTACTACTGATATTATAGTCATTATAACTGGCCCAAAAACAATTGCTCCAAGTCCTGTTCCTGTTGGATGAGATGAACTTCCAGTTACTGATGGTAATTTTAATGCTGACATCATAAATACATATGCAGCCATAAGTGCCAATAGCATTTTTATGTCATGATTCTTTTTAATAAGCTTTCTTAGTTCTCTTATACTTAATATAATAAACGGTGCTGAAAGTATAAAATAAAAAACTACCCAGCTTAATTGTAAATACCCTTCTGCTATATGCATTGCATATGCATTACTTGGTATTGAAAGTGATAGTGCCAAAACAAACACTACGTATAAAAATTTTTTCATTACTAATTCCCCCTATAAATACGTTTTACGCTTAATAAAATTAATTTTGGATACCCTATCTGCATCTCGGTTCCCCTTAGTCTATATATTATTTAAAAATATAAAATTTATCATTTCTTCTATATTATTAAATTTCCTTCCGTAATTCACTTCTAGTCTTTTTATCACTATTATTTTTACATTATTTATCAATGCACTATCAATTTTTTCCTTCATTCCCCCCTCTTCTCCACTATCTTTTGTGATTAATGCTTTTATTTTATATTCTTTAATAATCCCATTATTAATTTCAAATCCAAAAGGTCCTTTAATTGCGATTATATTCTCCATTGATATACCATTATCTAAAAGCCTACTTATTACCTTTGGCGATGGTAGTATCCTATGAATAATTCTGTTTTTCTCACTTTTTAAACCTTCTATTTTTAAAGCATTATTGCTTCCAGTTGTATTTAAAATATTCCCATCTATATTCTTAAATAATTCTTCTAAATACTCATATTTATCTATAAAAATAATATTTTCATTATCTTTTAAATCATTAAAGTAACTTTTTCTTTCATATCTTATATATTCAATATTTAAATCATTACAAACCTTAATTAATGTTTTACTCACTTCACATGCATAAGGATGGGAGGCATCTACAAAAGTATCAATTCCAAATTTTGTTATTAAATCTTTAAATTCGTCTTCATTTAAAGGCCTATAATTAAAATGTTTTGCCTTAAATTCCTTATAAATTTCATATCCATAAACTACTATTTCATCTGTATATTTATTTACATGTGATAATATAGCTCTTCCCTAACCTGTACCAAGTACAAAACCAATCATAAAATCACGCCTATCTTAATATTTAAATTCATAATTTATTACTTTAATTACTAACTAAACATTGTACCCCCTTGGCGTAATAAACTTTCCTTCTTTAATAAGGCTTTGAGAATTCCCTACAATAACTATAGAAAACATATCTACAACTTCTTCATCAAAATTTTCTAAAGTAAATAGTTTATACTCTTGTCCTTCTCTTAAGGCATGTCTTACCACTGCAACTGGAGTATTTAACTCTCTATACTCTTTAATTATCTCAATTGCATCTCTTAAATAATGTGGTCTTCCTTTACTTCTTGGATTATATAAAGAAATAACCATATCAGCATCTGCTGCATTTCTTACTCTTTTCTTTATTAAATCATATGGAGTCATTAAATCACTTAAGCTTATATTACAGTTATCATGCATTAACGGTGCTCCAACTACTGAACCAGCTGCACTTGATGCAGTAACTCCAGGAATTATTTCAACATTTTCATCTTCTTTCATTTGAAGAATAAGGCCTGCCATTCCATAAATACCTGAATCACCAGTACTTATTAATGCCACAATATTATTTTCTTTAGATAATTCTAAAGCTTTTCTACACCTTGATTCTTCACCTCTCATCCCTGTAGAAAAAAGTTCTTTATCTTCTACAATAGGCTTTATCATATCAATATATTTGTTATATCCAATAATAATATTACTTTCTTCTATAGCGTCCTTAGCCCTTAAAGTCATATGCTCTA
>URVS01000344.1 GCA_900551385.1 uncultured Mollicutes bacterium
TTGAAGATGTTAAAAGAAATATATATGGAGTTCAATTTCATCCAGAAGTAAATAATTCAAAATTTGGTAATGTGATTTTAGATAATTTTGCTTTTAAAATTTGTAAATGTTCACCTAATTGGTCAATGAAAGATTTTATTCAAACTAAAGTTGAAGAAATTAAAAATACTGTTCAAGATAAAAAAGTTTTATTAGGTATTTCTGGTGGAGTTGATTCTACAGTTGCAGCAGTATTAATTCATAAAGCTATTGGTGATAATTTAACATGTATGTTTATTGATCATGGCTTACTTAGAGAAAATGAAGCTAATGAAGTCATGGATAGATTTGAAAAGAAATTCAATATTAAAGTAACAAAAATTGATGCAAAAGAAAGATTTTTATCTAAATTAAAAGGTGTTGAAGAACCTGAAAAGAAAAGAAAAATTATTGGTAATGAATTTGTGGAAGTATTTAATGAAGAAGCAAGTAAATTAGGACACTATGATTTCTTAGGACAAGGTACTTTATATACTGATATTATTGAATCTGGTACTAAAACTGCAAAAACTATTAAATCTCATCATAATGTTGGTGGATTACCAGAACATATGACCTTTAAATTACTTGAACCATTAAATTCTTTATTTAAAGATGAAGTTAGAGCGTTAGGTAGAGAATTAGGTCTTGATGATGAATTTGTTTCTCGTCAACCTTTCCCTGGTCCTGGACTTGGTATTAGAGTAATTGGGGCTATTGATGAAGAAAAATTAGAAATAGTTAGAAAATCAGATTTAATTTTACGTCAAGAAATTAAGAATGCTCATTTAGAAAAAGAAATATGGCAATATTTTACTGTTTTACCTGGATTTAGAACAGTTGGTGTTATGGGTGATAATAGAACTTATTCATATACTATTGCTATTAGAGCTGTTACTTCTATTGATGGCATGACTGCTGATTGGGCAAAAATTCCTTATGATGTTCCTTCAGTTAATAGAGTTGTTCTTGATATTACATCTAAACCACCTGCAACAATTGAATGGGAATAATTAAATAATTTATAATGAACTTATATTAATTTATAAGTTCATTTTTAATAAAAACATATTTATAAAAAAGTAAATAGGTTATAATATATATACATATAAGATTATGAGGTGAAAAAATGAGTGTACAATCTGATTGTGAAATGATATTTATTCATTGCATTGAGGAATATAAAAAGAATTATTTTGTTTCAACAGATGAAGCAAATATTATTTTTCAAAATAGCCATATATTTGAAAAAATTTTATTGCAACACGAATATTTACACCAAGTAAGTTTAAATGAATGTTATGAATATGTATTGAAAGAAATTAAAGAAGGATCTAATGATATAACTGTTTTTCATGGAACTTGTTTTGATTTTAGTGAAATTGATTTAACAAAATCACACAATTATAGAGACTTTGGTAAAGGATTTTATACAACTATTTTAATGCCTCAATCAAAAGAATGGGCATATAGACTTGCATTAAGAGAAAAGAAAGATAAATATTTTATTTATGAATATTTATTTGAAGACAATGAAACATTGAATGTTAAACATTTTGATTCATTAAATGAAGAATGGTTAGAATTTATTAAAGAAAATAGAATAAAAGGTGGTTTACAACATAATTATGATGTTGTTATTGGCCCAGTAGCTGATGATAATACAATGGAAACAGTGCAATTATATATGTCAAATATTTTAACTGCTAAAGAAGCAGTTAAAAGATTAAAATATAGTAAAGTTAATAATCAAGTTTCGTTTCATACAAAAAATGCTTTGAAATATTTAAAGCTTGTTAGGAGGATTGAATTTAATGAGTAGCATTTATATTTTTAATGGTAAAGATATTACTATGAATGTTTGTATACAAATTCATGATGTTATTAATTTATTACAAGAACAAGAAAATATTGATTTTTTAGAAGCTTTTCAAAGATTTTATTTATCAAATACTTATGAAACGTTAACTAATGTAGAAAATGGTTTATGGGCTGAATCAGCTCAATATATATTATCAAGATATAATGAAGAAATAAAATCAAAAGAAAAAGGAGCTGTAAAAAAATATAATTTTAGAAAATAATTCTAAAATGACTGTTAAA
>URVS01000345.1 GCA_900551385.1 uncultured Mollicutes bacterium
CAGAAGTTCCATTTGATATAGAACAATTTTTATTAGATGTACAAGAAATATATTCTAAAAAGAAAAGATGTTTAGTAGCAGTAAGTGAAGGAATTAAAGATATAAATAATAATTTTATTTGTACTCAAGGTAAAAACGATGCTTTTGCTCATCACCAATTAGGAGGAGTAGGATTATATTTATCTTCTTTAATTAATGAAAAATTAAATATCTCTACTAGGGCTATTGAATTATCATTATTACAAAGATCTTTTTCTCAATTATGTTCTAAAGTTGATATTGAATGTGCAATTAAAGCTGGTAGATATGCGGTTAAATTTGCTTTAGAAGGATTAAGTAATATTATGGTTATTATCAATTATGAAAAAAATAATTTTACTTATTCTTATCATCAATTAGACACTATTGCTAATCAAATAAAATATCTTGATCGAACAATGATTAATGATAAAGGTAACAATGTTACTAATGAATTTATTAAATATGGTAATAAATTAATTAATGGTGAAAATAAATTAATTTATAAAAACGGAATATGTGTATTTGCTAATAAAAATAAATTTTAAAAGATGGGTTTGAGCCCATCTTTTTCAATTACTTTTTAGCGTAGAATGCTGGAGATTCACCAGTATATTTTTTAAATTCACTTGAGAAATGTAATTGGTTTTTATATCCAACTAATTTACCAACTTCTTTAACTTTATATTTATGTGTAGCTAATAATTTTTTAGCTTGTTCCATTCTTATTTCAGTTAAATAAGCTTTAGGAGTTTTTTGTAAATATGTTGCAAAGATGTTAGCTAAATAATTTGAAGTAACTCCAACTTTTTTTGCTACATCAGCAATAGTAATTTCTAATTGATAATTTTGATTAATAAAGTCTTGTGCTAAATCTACATGTCGACGTTGTAAACTTACTCCACAAGTATTAATTTGATTTTTCTTAGTTAATTCATAGAATAATTCATATAAAATTCCTAAACATTTTAATGATAAATATTCAGCTTCATGATAAGCATGATATATCTTATAGAAATAATATCCCAAATAAGAATCATCATGTAAGAAAACATTTTCTTTAGAGAATGGTGAATTTGCTAATAAATCATCAATAGAAGCACCATTGAATTCGAGGAATAAAATTGAATAATTACCTTTAGTAAAAGAAAAAGAAATATTTGTGTTAATAAGATAAATATCATTTTCACTTAATTCAATATTTTTTCCATCAATAATAGCTTGTGTATTACCTTGTCTACAATATAAGAAAATATAATTTTCACTTTTTGTTTCTGGATATAAAGAATAATTTTCACCAGTGATTTCTTTGATTGATTTTATGTTTAATTCAACATAAGAATCCGCTAATAATTTTAAACTCATAATAAGCCCCCTTTAACTATTCTTGATACTAACAATAATTGCAGTAAATGCAAATAATGTTATAACAATACAAGTTAATAAATATAATTTATTTTTTGCTTTACAAGAAGTATAAATTCCTACACTAGAAATGACTATAGAAAAAAATGGTATAATACATAATATTCCACCAATTAAACATAATACAAATGCAGCTTTTTCAAAACTAGCTTCTTCACTATATGTTTTTTTAGGTTCTTCTATCATTCCAAACCTCCATATACTCTTTAAATAAACTATCCATAGATATTGTAATTAAAATTTCTTTATTTGTAAATGGTGAACAAAATCTAAGTGAATAAGATTGTAAAAATAGTGGTCCTTTTTGACCATTTCCATACAATTTGTCACCAATTAGAGGGTGATTTATATAGCTTAGATGCACTCTAATTTGATGTGTTCTTCCAGTTAATAAAGTTACATCAACTAATGATACTGGTCCATTAACTAAAACTTTAAAATATGTCTTAGCTTCTTTACCATTTTTATTAATTATCATCTTTTGAGAATCATGTCTATTTCTTGATATTGGTAAATCAACAAGACCTTCTTTTTTAGAAAAACGATTTTCGCATAAAGCATAATATTTTTTCTCAATTTGTCTTTGTAAAATCATATAATTCATAATAGCTTCACTTATTGGATCTTTAGCATATATGATAAGTCCACTAGTTCCATAATCTAATCTATTACAA
>URVS01000346.1 GCA_900551385.1 uncultured Mollicutes bacterium
TTGTTTCAGTTTCAATCCATACTTTATTTATATTTATCATTAAACTTTTTTCAAGTGAGTGTTTTGTTTTTTCTATTGTGTATTCTTCAAGTATTTCTGATAATCCGAGTAAAAATACAATAGATCCTGCTGGTCCAAACATTCCTTGACTTAATGTTACAGCAAGGGATGTTGCATCTAATAAATCTACATCTATTCTCATATGTATTAAACTATCAATACCTTTAACTATGTATGGTATAGATTCATAAACAATCTTAATAATATTAAGTGGTGTTGGTAAAAAGAGTTGTGCTGCATATCTACCAACTATTTTTTTAAATATTTAAATACTCTGTTTTTATTACCAGAGTATTTTATATGAATACTACCATTGGTAGATGAAACTTTAACAGTTTTGATACCTTTTTTTTGGGAAAGTAATTGGGATAATCCATATCCTTCACTGGTTGTGAATGCAGCTCTTCCTGCACGAACACGTATTATGTCCTTGTTGTTATCATAAACTATTTTAAATTTCATGTTACTTCCTTCAATTTAGTATAATCATTAAAAAAAGATTAAGGGGTTTATAAAATAAAAAATTTTATTCTGCTTCGTCTTCTTCATCTTCTGGTCCGTAGATTTCAATTTTTTGTTTTTCTTGAGCTTCTGCATGAATGTCTTCTGCATCTTCTTTAATGTTTTCTACTTTTTCTTCTACTGAATCTTTTAAATTTAGTATTCCTGCTGTAGCAGATACTGCTGCATTGTGTGCTATTTCTGTTTCTAAGATTTTACCAATAGCTACTGTTGCTATTGCTCCCCCAATGAAATATTTTACTTTTTCTTGTTTTAGAAAATCTCTTGTTCTATCTACATATCCTCTTTGTTGTCTTGCCATTATATCACCTTTTTTAATTTTAATAGAATATAAAATTAATTCCTTTAAGAAGTTTTATTTAAATTTTATTAATCAAATATGATTATTTAAATATTCTATAGTAGAATTTATATTCTATTTCTTATATAAATATGAGTATTTTTAGGTTTTATAAAAAAATATTTAAGTAAGACTAAATTCAATGTATATATTTATTTTAAATTATACTCTTTTTATTATAAAATAATTAATTTAGTTATACCTAAATTCATTTTATTTTATAGAGTATAATTAGCATATTTTCAAAAAAAATATAATTTACACTTCTTTTTTTTTTATTTCCAAATATCTTAAAAAAATACAACATAAAAATAGTTTACTTCTAATTTAAAAATATTAGTAGCTGATATACTATTTAATATTTTTATAATAATTAAATCTAGAATAATGTAGTTTATAATGTGAAATCTAATTTTCAAAAAAAATTGAGATTTTATAAAAAATCTCATTTAGTATAGTTTTTATTAAGTCTCTTAATAAAGAGTTTACACCAGGCATATGAAAGTAATGAACCACAAGCACATCCTATTACTAAACCAGCATATACTCCAAATTCTCCAAATCCAAGTACAATTCCAATAACATATCCAAATATTACTTCAAATATAATTGATCTACATAATGTAATTATAAATGATGTAAGGCCTTTTCCAACTCCTTGGAATGTCATTGAAGACATAATACCTGCAGGCATTGCTATTAAGAATAGACATAGTATTTTCAATGCATTGGATATAAGTGGTGCAAGAGGTGCACTCTCTGGTGTATATGCAAATAATAATGCAATGTAATCAGAACCAAAGAACATTATAATTGATAATAATATTGATACTCCATATCCTAATATTATTGAATATCTATGTGCTTCTTTAAGTTTTTTATAGTCATGTGCTCCATACCAAATAAAGGTATCATTGCAAATTGGTTGATTCTTGCAGCTGAAGCATATACAGCTACTGCAGTAGTTCCTGCTACAATTGTAAGCATTCCATTTATAATCATGATTAAAGCAGACATTGTAATGTTTTCAGCCATTGATGGTATTGCTACTGAACATATATCTTTAGTTACTTTATTTGCATAGTTGAATACTTTTCTATTGATACGTAGATAAGTATCTTTTTTTATCCATATCCAGTATCCCATTACAATACAACTTATAAGTGATGATAGTACAGTAGCCCAT
>URVS01000347.1 GCA_900551385.1 uncultured Mollicutes bacterium
TCATTATATTAATAGGAGGGGATAATAAAAAAAAATAGATTTATAAAAAGAATTTATAATCTATTGTTTCATTTGACTCATAGCTTCTTGAAGATTTTTTTGTAATTCTTCAAGTTTACCAGTTATACGTTTTTCTTGTTTTTCAATAGTTTTTTGTCTAATTTCAAGCATTTCAATACTATCTTTTAAGTCTGCTTCAGAATCAGTTTTTGTTGTTTTTATAAGTAGTGGTCCAGCTGTTTTATAAACATCTTGATCATCTGCTGTTTTTGATAATTCATCTAAAGCTTTTTTAGACTCATTAATTTGTAAAGTTAATGTTTGTTTTTGCATAGCAATTGATTGAGCTTGTTGTTGTACTTGTTGGAATTGATTTAATTGTTCTTGAATATTTTGTGGCATATCCATCTATATCACCTAAATTTTTTTCTTTATATTAAATAAATCTAATTTTATATTCTATGTGAATGAATAATAATATAATATATCTTTTATGTTCCTTTTATATTTTTAAGAGTTCCATTGATAAGTTAATCCAACGAACATAAGAATTAATAGAAGCACGTAGAGAAACAACATCTTTTGAATTAATTTCAATAATAATACTCTTATTTTTAAGTTGTATCGTAGTTGTTGATCTATCGTTACGTGAAAATGATAACTCTGGTTTAATTGAATTATAAATTATCTGTGCATGGTTTTCACTATTAAATTCAACTTCAAATATAGTTTCAATATTTTTTAATATGTTTTTATTATCCATCAAATCACACATTTTATTAATTATTATTAAATCCCCTAATATATACTTTATATTTAGTGTCTATACCTTTTTTATCAATAAATGAAACTGTTGCAATAATATCTTCTCTATCATCATCTTTTATAATGATACAATTAGTTTTCACCTTTTTTTCAGGTTTAAATGATATAAACCTAGATGTAATTTCATTTAATGATTTTGTCTTAGAAAGTACAATAATATTACCATTATCTACACTGATATTACATTTTTCTTGTGGTAATGAAACATTTACATATAAACTATACAATGGATTTTCAGAATCAATACCAATATCATAAACATTAATACTACTTGGGTTACCCTTAGTTTCATTAATAATAACTAACTTAGATTCATCAGGGACCTGATTTTTTATCTTATTGAAACTAGTTTTTCCTCGATTAATATATGTAGCATTAAAATAGTGTTTAAGAAACTGAGCAAATCTTCTAGTAATTTGGGAAGGTTTTCTACTTGTTGTAATAATTAAATTAGAACTTATTGTAAATATCATAATAAAATCTCATTATAAAATTAGTTTTTTCTTTAAATAAAAATTAAAATAATAAAGGAGATTTAAAATATCTCCCTTATAAAAATAGTTTATAACTTATCGAGCTTTAACAGTACGTTTAACTACAGGAACTTCTTTAAATAAGATTCTGTATCTGCAATATGGACATTTAGATTCTGCATATGTTTTAATATCAACTTCTTTTCCACAGTGAATGCATTTGTACATGCTTATTCTCCTCCAGTTATACGTTTAATGTTACGTTTTGCAACTTTTCCCATTGGTGTTGTAGGAATGTATGCTCCACCAGTAAATACTGCGCCACATTTTCTACATTTCCAAATTCCAGCAGCTTGTCTTTTTACATAAGGTCTATCACATCTAGGACAAACATGATTTTTTTTCATGTTTTCTTCGATCATTTTTACAGATCTTTTTGCTTTTCTTCCGTATCTTGCACCGAACCTACCTGTAATACCCACTTTTTTTGTTCTTGCCATTTAAATTCTCTCCACATCAAAATAAATATGTAATAATGTAAATATTTAAAATTATTTACACAGATTATAAAATAATCTTAAAATTATCTAATATAATAATATTATAGATACTAATATTTAAAGTTAATGGTATTTTAACTTAAAAAAGGATTATAACACAAAAATGAGAAAAAAATCCAATCATTTTTGTGAATCAGGAAATCCTAATTAGTCAAGAGTTGGATAATTAGGACTTTCATTAGTAATTAATAAATCATGAGGGTGGGATTCTTTTATACCACTACTTGTGA
>URVS01000348.1 GCA_900551385.1 uncultured Mollicutes bacterium
AGGTAATTAACAGTAAGTATGGCTTAAAAATATATAACAGGGCATCTGATTCAACTGCTGAAAATAGAATGTTTCCAGCAAAATATGATCCATTCATATATCCAAAAGTATCCTTTGATAAAATGCCCTCAGTATATAAAGAAAGTAAAATGGCATTAAATATTAACACAGTTACTGATTCACACACCATGTTTGCAAGACGAGTTTATGAATTAATGTCTTCAAATACATTCATACTATCAAACTATTCTAAAGGAATATATGAACTTTTTAAAGATAATGTTATCTATTTAGATAGAATAGATTCTTTGGATTTATCTGAAGAAGAAATATCCAAAATCTGTGAAGAAAATCTCTATGATGTTCTTCAAAATCATACATATAGTAATAGATTTAAATATATTTTAAATTGTATTGGTTTTAAATATAAAGAAAGTATTGAAGAAGTAAATATAATATATAAGGCAGAAAATGATGATGAAATAGATGAAATCATAGCAGATTTTAATTCTATTGACTATTATTACAAGAACTGTTTTATTCTCTCTAAAAATGTAAATCTTAAAAAATCAGTTGAGAATAAAGATAATAATATAACATTTATGGACTATGAAAATATTTACTTCTTATCTGAAAATAGCTCAGATGAAAATTATTTCTTATTTAGAAATATGGATAATAAAATCAATTCTGACTTTATTAAAAAGGCATTGTTACATTATAAATATTTAGAAAATAACATAGGCATAAAAGAAAATAATGAAAAATATGTATTTAACAAAACAAGAGAATATGAAGATACATTATTTAATATGAGTCAATTTGATAATATAATTGAAGTTTTACTAAAATACAGAATAAATTCTCTGTTTATAATATTTAGTTAAGGTGGGATTATTATTAAAAAGGAAATAAAAATTTCTCTCTGTTTATCAGTTTTTCCAGATAAAAAATCAACAGCAGAGTGTTTTGAAAGCTTACTTAATCAAACATTAGATGAAATTGAAATTATATGTATGCCTGATAATAATTGTGATGAGGATGTTTTAGAAATAATAGATTATTATAAAACTCAAAGTAACATCCCAATATCTGTAATGAAACAAGAATTTAACTATAATCAAGTAAATGGTGAATATATATTCTTATGTAATTCTAAAGATTGGTTATCTATAGTAGCTTTAGATTATATTTATAATATTGCTAAAGAAAATAATTCTGACATTGTACTAAGTTCAGTAAATATTTATGATGAGAAATTAAAATCCATATATGAATTAGATTATGGTTTAAGTAATGATTTTATGAATTCTAATTCATTATCTCATAAATTATTTTCAAATGAACTTTTTAGTATGGTAAAATATCCATATAATCTTTATAAAACTTCGTTTTTAGAGAAAATAGATGCGGATTTAAATTTAAATGAATATAATATTGGATTTTTCTTCTTTAAAACTGTTTTCAATACATCAAAAATTTCATTTAGTATGGAACCTATTTTGAATATAAGAAAAAAAGAAAATGATCTATATTATTTTATGGCTAATGATTTTAATAGAAACTTAAATAAAGAATATGTTTCATTTGACGTAGATTCTTTTTTCAAGAGTATGGAGAATATAAAATCTTTTTTTAGAGAAAAAGGAATATATGATCTTTATAAATATGATTTAACTAATTATTTTATGAATATATATAGAAATATTTGTACTTTTAATATGGAAAATGAAGAAGTTTTTTATAAAAAATTACATGAAACTATTCTAAATTATTATAAAACAAATCATACAGATTATCTATTAAATTTAACTTCACCTAATATGGAATTTTATAGAATTCTTCTAAAATCAAAAAGTAAATTTGAAGTAGATGCTTTATATAAAATAAATGATTTAAAACTTGAAAATGAAAAATTAAGTAGAGAAGTTAATAAGTTAACTAAATTATTAAAAGAAGAAAAAAACTTAAAAAATAAAGAAATAAAACAAAATAAAAAAATAAGACATAAATTAGATGAAGTTTTAAATTCTAATTCATGGAAATTAATGAATGGATTTAGAATGATAGGACTTTATAAGTCAGTT
>URVS01000349.1 GCA_900551385.1 uncultured Mollicutes bacterium
TATTATTGATTTAGAAAAATGGTTAGTTAATCCAAGAAGAAAACCCCTTATTGTTTGGGGAGCACGTCAAGTTGGAAAATCATATTTAGTTAAAGATATTTTTGCAGAAACATATTTTAAAAATAATTATATTTATATAGATTGTAGAACTGATTATGAATTTGTTGATTATTGTCAAAATCATGTAAATGCTCAAGATGTGTTAAATTATATTTCTCTTGATCATAATAAAATAATAGATAAAAATACTTTAATTATTTTTGATGAAGTGCAAGAATGTTTACCTCTTATAACTTTAATGAAATATTTTTGTCAAGATCATCAAGAAATTCCTCTTATTGTAACTGGTTCAATGGTTAGAATTAAAATTCAAAGAGAAAATAAAAAGAAAAAATCAAATGATAAATTTATGTTTCCTGTTGGAAAAATAAATCAATTAACAATTTATCCTCTTGATTTTGAAGAATTTTTTATTAATAGAAATAAAATCTTATATGATAATGTTTGTAAATCTTTTGAAAATAAAAAATCTGTTGATTTACTTGTCCATCAAAAAGCTATGGATTTATTTTATGATTATTTATTAATAGGTGGTATGCCTGAAGCAGTAGATACTTTTATTAAAACAAATTCATATCAAGAAGCAAGAAATGTGTTAAAAGATTTATATGATAATTATTTGGGTGATATGGATTTGTATCAAGCTAGTCCAGAATCAATAATTAGAGCTAAAAAGATATTTGAAAATATATTTTCTCAATTAAATAAAGAAAATAAAAATTTTAAATCTTCTTTAATTGAAAAAAATGCAAAAAATAGAGATTTAAAAAATCCAATAGATTGGTTAGAATTAGCTTTCTTAGTTAATAAATGTTCATTAGTCAAAGAAGTTATAACAATACCTTTAATTGATTCTAATGAATCTTTATATCGTTTGTATTTATCTGATATGGGATTATTTTCTTATCAAAGTAAAATTAATCCTACAACATTTATCTCAAATAATAGTAGAAATACTTTATCAGGCATATTTTTTGAAAATTATGTAGCTATAGAACTTATTAATTATGGTTATAAATTATTTTATTGGAAAGGAAAAAATAACGCAGAATTTGAGTTTGTTATAGAAAATGATTCAAAAATAATACCTCTTGATGTAAAGAAAAATAAAGGAAGTTTAAATTCATTAGAAAAATTTAAAGAACATAATAAATTAGATTATGCAATCAAAATATCTTCAAATAATTATGGTTATGATGAAAATAACAAAATTATAACAATACCTTTTTATGAATTATTTTTATTATTAAAAGATTTATCTAAAAATGATTTAAAATAATATTAGCTATATAATATATTTGAATAATAAGACAAATGGTAATATAAGTACTTTTTTTCCAATGCATGTTCAAAAAAACAAGAAATGAGCTAATTACATGAACAAAGAAAGATTACAAGAACTTGTAGAAAAAAATAAGATTATTCATTTTGAAGATGATTCTTCTCAACAAGATATATGGAATGAAATGATTAAGATTTTATCAAATAATCTTGAAGAAACTATTGCTTATTTAGATTCTGCATCAAAAGAAGAAATATATTATATTAGTTCTATTTATGATGATTTAAGTGAAATATTGAAATCAAAAAAATTAATAAAATGTATTCAAAGAAACGCTACTAGAACAGGTGTAGATTGTAATGTAGATATTGAATTTGCTCTTAAAACTTTAAATGAAAATTAATTATATTAATTAAGTTTATAAATATTAGTTTGATGCAGTAAAATATGTCAAACTTTTTTTCATATAAAAACCAGTGAAATATATTATAAATTTTTATTTCACTGATATTTTTAAATTTCTTTGTTTTCTAATTTTTTCTTCTTTATTAATAAAATAGCACCATAACACATGATGAATAAGATAATTCCACTATCAATGTTTGTTTTATTAATAGCAGTTCAAAGTTCAAACAAAAATTGACAAACTAAACGGGTGGGGGTTATAATTTTAGTGATATTAACGAGGACAATTAATGATAAGAATTGCAATTATTGAAGATGAATATGACATGTC
>URVS01000350.1 GCA_900551385.1 uncultured Mollicutes bacterium
ACTGCATTTATTTTGTTTAAAGCATAATAACTGCGTTTACTTTAAAAACTTGCGAATATTTTTTTATTGTGATACTATATATAGTGTTTCACTTACTTCACTATCAAGGAGGTTTTTTATGGGCTATTTTTTAAAGCAATCTAACATTAGATCTAAAGGTCTTTATCTTCAGATTTATCAATCTTTTTATGTTCAAGGTAAAGGTGGTAGAAATAAAAGTTATAAAGTTATTGGTTATGCTTCTGACCTTATCGCTCAAGGCATAAGTGATCCTGTTGCTTATGCTAAAGGTTTAGTCGATCAGCTTAATAACGAAGTAAATAATTTGAAAGATATCCAAATATCTGATGTTTCTTTAACTAAAAGATGTGGTCATTTCCTTTTAAGTAACATGTTTGATTTTTTAGATATTGATCATGATTTTAATGCTTTATGTATTAATAAAAAATTTCATTATAAGCCTTCTGATTTAATTAGAAATATGTGCTATGCTCAAGTGTTAAACCCTTCTTCTAAATATAAAGCTTTTGAAAAAGTTATTCCTTCTATTTATAAAAGCACACCTTTTTCTTATGATCAAATTCTTGATGGTATTAACTTCATTGGAAATAATTACGAAAAATTTATTGAAGTTTTAAATCATTGTATTGAGAAAAAATTCGGAAAAAGAAAGGTGTCCACTACTTATTTCGATTGTACAAATTATTATTTTGAAATCGATTTAGCAAAAGATGATAAGCAAAGAGGTCCTTCAAAAGAAAGAAGAACAGATTCTATTATTGGACAAGCTTTATTATTAGATGAAAATCAAATTCCTATCGCTATGAAAATGTATCCTGGTAATTGTTCAGAAAAACCTTTTATTAGAGAAACTATAACTGATATGAAACAAAGATATGATATTACTGGCAAAATCGTTCAAATTGTCGATAAAGGTTTAAATTGTGCTCAAAATATTTATTCTGCCGCTGTTGAATCTAATGATGGATATATTTTTTCTAAGACTTTTAGAGGTAAAGGATTATCTAAAATTGAAAAAGAATGGATGTTACTTGATAATTCAGAAAATGTTTGGACTAGTTATACTGATGATAAAGGTAATCTTCTTTATAAATTGAAAGAAGTAATTGATACTTTTGACTATAATTTCGATTTAAAAGATGAAAATGGTAAGGTTATTAAAAATATAAAATTTTCAGTCAAAGAAAAAAGAGTTGTTACTTTTAACCCTTCTCTTGCTAAAAAACAAATTTACGAAATTAATAGAGAAGTTGATAAATTATCCAAAAAACTTTCCGTTAAAGGTGTTTTAAAAGAAGAACTAGGTGATGTTTCTAAATATGTCGATGCTTGTGCTTTCGATAGAGATGGCGAACTTGTTAATATTGAAACCGCAATTGATTTTATTAAAGTTGAAGAAGCTAAAAGATTTGCTGGATATAATTTATTAGTCACTTCTGAAATTAATAAATCCGCTAAAGAAATTTATGAAACATATCATGGCTTATGGAGAATTGAAGAAAGTTTTAGAATTATGAAATCTTATTTAGAATCTAGACCTGTTTTTGTTCAATTAAAAGAAACTATTTATGGCCATTTTCTAATTTGTTATATTGCTTTTACAATAACTAGACTTACTGAAATTAAATTATTTAATGATGAAATACCAGCCTCTTTATGATTTTATGAGAAATTTTAATATGACTCAAGCTAAAGATGGCTCTTTTATTAATGCTTCTACTCTTACAGAAGGTTTAAGTAAGATCAAAAAAGATTTAAATCTTAGAAAATTGTCTAATGCTTATTTTTCTAAAAAAGATGTAGACCTTTTATTTGATCTACATCTTGAAGATTATTTTGATTTGTAACACTATATTTTGGTACTCTATCCCAAAGATAGGTATTATTCCATTATTGTTTTCTTCACTTATTATTTGATTATTTTGAGTTATATAACTAATTTATACGCTCTTATACCATTTACTTCATATTGATATTTTATATCATTAATAATCTTTAAATATTTTTATTTTACTAAATTATTGTTTCGTTTACTTTTTTAAATTAAAG
>URVS01000351.1 GCA_900551385.1 uncultured Mollicutes bacterium
CTCAATATGCGATTAAAGGATATGAAGTAGGAGCATTTGATTTTTTAGTTAAGCCTATAAATTATTATAGTTTTTCTTTGAAGCTTAATAGAGCGTATCAAAATTTAAATAATTCTTTAAATTCTACTATTATTTTAAATAATAAATCATCAATGAAAAAAATCGAAATATCTTCAATTTTATATATCGAAACTAATGATCATAAATTAATATTTCATACTTTAGATGGTTTGTTTGAGACTTACGGATCAATGAAAAGTTATGTAGACATTTTAAGTAAATATCCTTTTGAATTATGTAATCAATGTTATTATGTTAATTTAAAATATGTTACTGAGGTAATTGACAATTATGTTAAAGTTGGAAATGAAAAGTTATTAATTTCTCGCCCTAGAAGACCTGATTTTATTAAAGCATTAAATCTATATTTTTCTAAAGGTGGAGGAAATGTTTTATGAAAATAACAGAATTATCTTTATATAAAGTTGTTTTTGCTGTAGAAATTTTATTTTTAATGTTTTTATTTTCTAAAAATCTAACTAAAAAGAAAAAATATTATTTCAAATTAGTTATTTCCAATATTTTTATTATTGTTATATCAATATTTTTTCCAACAAATCTTTTAAATAATAAAGCATATACTTGGTGGTATTCTTCTTTGATGTTTTTAATTTTATTTTGTTTATGTGTTAGTAGTTTATTTTTATTATATGAGACTTCGTGGAAAAGAATTTTTTTGATATCGATTGTTTGTTATACTACTCAACATTTTAGTCATGAATTATATGCATTTTTGGGACATGCTTTAAATATTATTGATAGTTCTTATTTAGGGGCTTATGGTAGTGAACCTATTGATTTATCATTTATAGAAATGAGATATGTTTTTATTACTTTATTATATGTTGTTATACATATTATTTCTTTTAGTTTAATGTATTTTATTTTTGGCAAAAAGTTATATAAAATTGAAGTTAAAGTCAACAATAATTCATTAATAATTATTTCTACAATTATTTTATTGGTAGATATTTTACTTAATTCTTTAATTGTATATAATCAAGTTGAATATAATAAATTAAATTCTATGGTTATTTGCACTTATAATTTGTTAAGTTGTTTTATGGTTTTATATTTAATGGTTTATATTTTGGATAATAAAAGATTAGAAAACGAATTGAAAATGACTGCTCAATTATTACAAATATCGGAAAATAGATATAATCAAAGTAAAGATAATATTAATTTGATTAATTTAAAATGTCATGATTTAAAACATCAAATACATGAATATGCTGGGAAAGTGAATATATCTCAAAGTACAGTAAATGATTTAGAAAAAATGATAGAAATATATGATTCTAAAGTAAAGACAGGTAATGATTGTTTAGATTTAATTTTGACAGAAAAAAGTTTATTATGTCAAAAGAAAAATATTAATTTGACTTGTTTAGCGGACTGTTCTAAACTTTCATTTATATCAGAAAGTGATTTATATTCTTTATTTGGTAACGCAATAGATAATGCAATAGAAGCAGTATGTAAAATTGAAGATATAAGGAAAAGAAATATAAGTGTAGTAGTAAGAAATATTCATTCATTTGTTAGTATTAATATTGAAAATTATTATGAAGGTAATATAACATTAGATGAAAATAATTTACCAATATCAACTAAATCAGATAGTAATTATCATGGGTTTGGCACTAAATCAATTGATTTTATAGTAAAAAAATATAATGGTAGTTTAGAGATTAGTTTAGATAATAATATTTTTTCATTAGCAATTTTATTTTCAATAAGTAAATAATCAATTTATGGGATTTTACATACAAAATTTGCAGGGTTGATTGCAATATCTTCTTCCCCCGCTGGCAGGATCTCATGTCTCGTATACTGGTTCAAAAACAACAGTTCGCCTGCATGGATCACGACTTCTTTGCCACCTATAATATTTGTAAGCTGTCCCTGGCAGACATAAAGCACCTCAATATAATTATGCCTGTGCGATGGAAAATGCACAAATCGTGTATGG
>URVS01000352.1 GCA_900551385.1 uncultured Mollicutes bacterium
GAACCAACGATTCAGCAAGCTATCTCACGTTTTGGTCGTCACTGTATTGCCGTAGTTATCTGTACATCTACCACTGGAGTAGATGAAAATTTACCTGTATTTAAATATTCAGAAAAAGATTTATAATGATCATCAGTATAAGTAGTTACAATCGAATCATCATATCCAGTAGCACCTTTATTTTTAGCAAATCCATAAAACCATACTACTAATCTACCTACACCCCTATTACTAGATTTATAATTTGAATCTAAAGCAATATCACATTCATAATATTTTACTTCTCCAGTAGAATAATTTTCTTGATAAGGAACACTTTTTGCATATCCATCTTCTCTTGAATAAATAGAAACACATCTAGTTAAATCACCAAATATTTTATAAGCTGTATTATATTTTTTACTTAAAACATAATTACAAGGATAAGTTTTAAAAGCAATAAAATAATTACTTACATCAAGAGGACTAGTTAAACTAGCTTCACTAGCTAAAGATTTATTTCTACTAATATAATTATAAGAATAATAAACATATTTTTTTGTTTCGATAATTTTATAATTATTACCTTCTTTAATTATATTAATAGGAACATTAACAGAACTCACTCCATCAATTAAATCACCTTCATAAACGACAGGATTTAATCTAAAATCTCCATCTCCACTAGATAAATAATTATTAGAATAATTTTCTTTAATATTAGAATAATTAATAGTTAATGATTTTATATCCAATATATTATCTAATGTACATATCTTAAAAAAATTACTATAACTTATTTCAAAATTATAAACATTATATTTATCATTAGAAATTGGTAAATTAATTTCATTTTCCACTAAAGAATTAATTCCAAATTTAAAAACAGGATTATTATTACAATTATCAGTTTTATAAACAATTTCAACTTTTCTTATTCCATATATAGGACTCACATTATAAAACATACCACCTAAAGCATCTTTATAAGGTGAAGATAAATAATTTAATGATATTAATCCATCACTATAATTAGCCCTATAATATTCATATTTTGTATTATCAATAGTTACATTACCCCAATTATCATAATATTCACCTACATCAACGCTAGTACTTAAAACTTTAGAATATAATTTAACATTATCTGAACTACTTGAACTAATTATATTACTTGAACTATTAGAACTACTTGAACTAATTACATTACTAGAACTAGATATATCGTTACTAGAACTAGATATTATTTCATTATTTGAAGTATTTATACTGCTAAAAGAACTATTATTAGAACTTGAAGAATTCTTAACAAAAGTTATTTTACAAGAACATAAAATAAAAAATAAGACAACAAAAATACTTCTTTTAAATTTCATAACTACTCCTAATGTATAATTATTTTATAATAATTATTTAAAAATTAAAAGAAGATAAATAATATAAATATCTATAAAATATTATTTTTCACGAAATACCAAAATAGCTTTACAAAAATTAGTAATAGAAAATGTTACAAGTTCATAACCTAATTTTAACATCTCATTAGCTTTTTCTTCTATCTTGCTAGCCATCTTATTAGCAAATGGATGATATTCAATTACAACAGTTTTGTACATTTTTATTCCTCCTTTTTAATTATAAATTAGTAATAAATAAATTGTTGTAAAGATGTTGTAAATAACTTAATCATAAATTTATTATCACTTGAAATTTAAAATTGATGAATCTATAATATATTTAGAGTTAGTCATGTATAACTCAAAGGAGATTATTATGAAATTAGTATTAATTCGTCATGGTGAAAGTGAATGGAATTTAGAAAATAAATTTACTGGTTGGACTGATGTAGATTTATCTGAAACAGGTAAAAAAGAAGCATATAATGCAGGTAAAATATTGTTAAAAGAAGGTTATGATTTTGATATTTGTTATACATCTTATTTAAAAAGAGCTATTCATACTTTAAATATTATTCTTGATAATATGGATAGAGCATGGTTACCTGTTAATAAATCTTATAAATTAAATGAAAGACATTATGGAGCGTTACAAGGTT
>URVS01000353.1 GCA_900551385.1 uncultured Mollicutes bacterium
GTAGCACCATAACTTAAGGCCATAATATAAGAATTAGATTGACGTCCAGCAACAAGATAATCTTCACTATTACTTGTATGTTTCCATGCGATATATCCTACCAGAATCATTAAAGCAACATATACTATGATAAGTATTGCTAATAAATAATCCATTATATCTCCTTTTATTTTAATTTTATAATAATATATTTATATTTAATTGCTATTATTTCTTTTTAAAATAATGAATTATTATTCTTTTACTCAGTGATTAATTTAAAATAAATAGATTATAATGATTTTATTTAAAATAATTTACATAAAAAAAAGTATTGGAAAAATACTTACTTATTTTTCCTATAACTTGAAGGTAGAGCTCCCATCTCTTTTTTAAAAGCTTTTGAAAACTTACTACTACTTTTATATCCTACCATGTTTGCAATTTTAGCTATTGGATAATCTGTGTTTTTAATTAATTCTTTTGCTCTGTGGAATTTATATTCCCTATACCATGTATATAATGGTTTACCATACATATCTCTAAAACAATTTTTTAGTGTTGTTAGGTTAATTCCATATGTTACAGACAACACATCAAGTGATACATAACTTGCAATATCACGGGAGAGAGCATTTTTAATCTTTCTAACAACTCTTATTTGTGCATCAGAGTATGTTGGTGATTCAATTCTATTTTTTTCTATTTTTGAAATGTATGTTAATCCAATTAATTCTAAGGTCTTTAATTGAACATACATATGTTTTGGTAGTTTGTTGTTATCTTTGAAGTGGATAATTTGTTGTAGTACTTCTTTTATATCTTCACTACTTTCAAAGGTGATGTTGTTTGTATGATATATAAAGTCATATATTGTTTTAATTATCCTACTATACTCAGACATATAATTATCTTTATTATATTTTAGGAATTCTTTTTTATTAATTATTATATGTATAAGTTTAGAATCTGTTATATGATTAAATATGGTTCTTTTATCTCTATTTAGGTAGATGTGTGTGTCTCCTTCTTTCATAAACATAAATTTATCATTATCTGCAGGTATTTGGCACTGTCCTTCAACTAAATAGTTTATTAATAAGAATTCTTCCTCTCTACTAAATCTAAATATGATGTCATCCTGTGTATATCTTTCAATAATTCTAACATCATTTTCAGCAAGATATAATCCAGGTAACACAGTATAACATTTAAAATCTAAGGAGATTATGTTTTGCTTTTTCAAAGAGATCTTCACTGAATTGTCTGTTCTTGTTATTGTTGTATAAGGTATATAATTTTCACTTATGGAAATGCCTTTTACTAGGCTTTTATCTGTACTCATTATAATCTCTCATCTTAATTTTTTTATATTATAATATTATGTATTTGGTATTATTAAAAATATTGATTTTTTTATTAAATTTTCAAAAATTAGTAATATTTCTATAATTTAAAATATTGATAAATTCAATTAAAAAAAGTATGTAGGGTTATATTTTTTTCCATAAAAAATATAAAAAAAAGAGAAGGATAATGATAGTTTTATTTTTTTATCTCAACGTATTTCCCTTTTATAAAAATAGAAACTTAGGAAGAATGTTTTTAGGTTTGAGAATAGAGTTTCTATTTTTTGTTGTTAGGATAATTATTGCAATCATTACTTTATATTTATTTAATATAAACGTCTTCTTTAATTTTAATGAAATAACTATTTATTTTATTTAGATGAAACATGTTTATAACATATTAATTTTAACTAATTCTTTTTTGTTATTATTTACTTCTAGAATAATAACTACGAGGTTTAACAAAAATTTCTTTTTGTTATTAATAGGTTGTTTTTAATAGTATATAAATTATACCCTATTTATCATTATTAAACATTATAATTATTAAATAAAAATAAACAAGTATAATATTGAAATATTAGTTAATAATCTTCTAATATTAATATAAAATATTATTAAATTATTTTAAATTAAATAAATGAATTTAATAACTATATTTTAAAATTAAATCAGTATAAAATTATAATGATTTATAATGATATATT
>URVS01000354.1 GCA_900551385.1 uncultured Mollicutes bacterium
TTACAAAAAATATATTTTGAAAATCAAAATTATCAATATAATTTATTGATTAATCAAAAAATAAATGATTTTAATGAAATATATTTAAAAATTAATGAAAGCTTTAATAAAAACTTATAATTAATTGAATATCTAAAAATGGTAATGTAAAATAATTTTATAGGCACTTAGCTCAGGTGGGAGAGCATTTCCTTCACACGGAAAAGGTCGTGGGTTCGAACCCCATAGCGCCTACCATTTTAGAAAGAAACAATTAATTTTGGTAAATATTTATGGAATTAGATAATAAAATCAAAAATGAAATATCATTAGCAATGGTAATGTTTTTAACTTTTTCAGGGGGGTTAATGGATGCTTATTCTTATATTAACCGTGGCAAAGTGTTTTCTAATGCTCAAACTGGCAATTTATTACTATTAGGAGTCAATTTGTCTTTAGGTAATTTTGATTTAGTTATTCATTATTTAATGCCGGTTTTAGGATTTATTTTTGGAATATTTTTAGCGATATTTTTTAAAAATATTTTACATAAACGAAATATCTATTTTGAAATATTTGTATTAATAATTGAAATAATAATTATGATAGCAGTAATGTTTATACCTTATGAATTGAATTTATTAGCAACATCATTATTATCTTTGGCTTGTGGAATGCAAGTTGAAGCATTTAGAAGGTTTCAAAATCATCCTATTGCAACTACTATGTGTATTGGTAATTTAAGAGCAGGTGTAGAATCTTTAGTGGAATTTATTGATAAAAAAGAAAAGAAATATATATTAAGTTCTTTAGTTTATTTTTCTATAATTATTGATTTTATTTTAGGTGCAGTAGTAGGTAATTTTTTAATTGAATGGTGTTCAATATATTCAATTGGTTTTAGTGGAGTTGTATTATTTATTTGTTTATTACTTTTATTATTAAAAAAGAATGAAAAAAAGATTGTTGAAAAAATTGAAAATGAAGATTTAAAAAATAATTAATATTTAGTATACTAAATATATAAATTTAAGGAGTTTTAAAATTATGGAAAAAATAGCAAAATTCGAAAAAGTTACTTTAAATCAATTTGAAAAAGATTATTTAAATGCTTTTCCTGAATTAACAATAAAAAATATAGAATTAATCTATAATAGAATTAAATTACCAAAAAGAGCAACAACAGGTTCTGCTGGATATGATTTCTTTGCACCTTTTGATATAGAATTAAGACCTAATGAAACTATTAAAGTTCCAACTGGTATTAGAGCAAAAATTGATAATGGATGGGTTTTAACTATATATCCTCGTTCTGGACTTGGTTTTAAATATAGACTTCAATTAAATAATACTGTTGGTATTATTGATTCGGATTATTATGGCTCATCTAATGAAGGACATATTTATATTAAAATAACTAATGACACTAATGAAAATAGAATTATCTCTATTAAAGAAGGAGAAGGATTTGCTCAAGGAATTTTCTTTAATTTTGGTATAACTGTAGATGATGAAGTTAGCGAAATTAGAGATGGTGGATTTGGAAGTACTACCAAGTAAAAAAAGAAATTAATTTTTCTAATATTAATTTAATTAAAATATATAAAAATTGGTACCAAGTTAATTCAATGTCATTTTCTGATTTTTCAATTACATTAATTGTTAAAGGAAGATAAAGATTATCTTCATCCAAAATTATAATTTCTAAATGAACATAATATTGACCTATTTGGTTATAATTATCTTCATAAAGAGATTCGACATAATTAACATATAAATAATTAATTTTTTGAACTTGTTTATCTTCTATTAATTTTTCTAGAGCTTCTTCACTTGCAAGAAAATGAGAATTATAAACAGTTAAATTCAAATTATCAATGTGCCAATAAGATAGATTTATACAATTAATTGATATTATTAATGTTTTAAAAATATTTATCATTTAAATTCATATTTAAAACTCTATTTTACTTATATATAAACAATAAAAGCACTCCTATAAATTAAGAGTGCTTTTTTCTACTTCAAAAAATCTGATATTAATACCATA
>URVS01000355.1 GCA_900551385.1 uncultured Mollicutes bacterium
ATTATCTACTACATTTTCATAATCCATTCTCTTTGGTCCAACTAAAGTAATCGTGCCTTCATGACCATGACCTACATTAATTTTTTTAGTAACAAATGAAACATCATCTAAACCATTACCATTTTCATCTTTACCAATATGGCAATCTAAAGATTCATTTCCATCTATTACTTCCTTAATTTTTTCTGGTGAATCAATAAACTTTAACATCTCTTTAAGTTTCTGTACATCAGTATTAAATTCAGGTTGATCTAACAAATTCTCTTTACCATACAAAGCAATTCTTTCGCTAGTAAATTTCATAAAAGCTTCTGCTAAAGCTCTATATAATTTATCATTAGCGTGAACTACTGTTTGAATTAATGGTTTAATTGCTTCCATCTTTTCAATAAGATTAGATATTGCAGTACCTTTAACTCTTTCATTAATTAAATCAACACATTTTTTAATATCATTTAATGAAACAGATTCATCAAAGATAAATGTTTTGTTTTCAACATAACCTTTATCTGTAACAAATAAGCAAGTAGCACTATTAGAAGATAATGGAACAACTTGAATTGATGCTAAATGTTCTTCATTTGCGCTAGGCCCAAGAACAACTGATGCTAAGTTTGTCATATGAGATAAAATTTCACATGATTCTTTTAACACATCTTCAATAGATTTACTTCTTTGATCAAGAACCAATGCTATTTGATTCTTTAATTGTTCATCAACATTTTGGAAATTATTATCACGTAAATATTTAACATAATAACGATATCCTTCACTTGATGGAACTCTTCCTGAAGAAGTATGAGTTTTTTCAAGATAACCTAAACTTTCAAGTTTTGCCATTTCTGCTCTAATTGTTGCAGAAGAATAAGGTAAGTCAAAATTTTCAAGTAAGGTGTTACTTCCAACTGGTGTAGCAGTCTTTACAAAGTATTCAACTATATACTTTAATACTAAATCAGTTCTTGAAAGCATTTTATTGCACCTCCTTAGCACTATTATTTCTCAAGTGCTAATTATATTATACGCAATAATTTAGCACTGTCAACACTTTAGTGCTAATTTTTTTAACAAATTTATTAAAAAACTAAAAAATGAGACCAATTAATTATTTTATAATTAAATCTCATTAATCATTGATAATAAATATATTATCATTCCTTTATGCTAATTCCCTTTTCAAAATTTGTTAAAATTTTTAATTTCTCAACTTTTGATAAAATAATTATACAATATGTTTAACTTTATTTCAAACACTTTTTAATTTTATTAAATTAAATTTAACTTTCCTTTATTAAGTTTTAATTGTTTACCATATTTATTAGTTCTTTTATCATGAGAAATCATAATTATTAATACTTCTTTAGATAAATTATTAATAATTTTCATTAATTTATTAAAATGATCATTATCAAGCATAGCTGTTACTTCATCAAGAATATAAATCTTTTTCTTTTTATTTATTTCAATATTTAACGCTAATAAAATTTCTTCTCCACCAGATAAAGTATTTACATCTTGTTTCATCTCTAAATCTATAAAATTATTTTCACAATTACTTAAATCTAAATTCTCTTTTACATTTAAATAAGGAATTAAATTATTCTTAGAAAATATATAACTAATAAATTTTTCTCGAGCTTGATTATATTCTTTTTTAGATAATTTAGAAACATCAACATTATTAAAATAAAATTTACCTTCATATTTATTATCTAATAATCCTATAATATAACTTAAAGTAGTTTTACCACTTCCATTATCTCCATTAATTACATATAATCCTGTTTCTGAAAATTTATAATTTAAATTATCTAATACAATATTATTATTAAATCTCTTTGTTATATTTTTTAATTCAATCATAAATCACCTCAATAAAAATTCCTAATTGTCTTTATTATTTTTTCATTGTTATTTGGAATAAAATATGTTTTATCATCTTCAAAAAGTAGTTTTGTTAATATTTTATTGAAAATTCTTGATTTTCTACTTAAAAGTGCAACTTTAAAACGT
>URVS01000356.1 GCA_900551385.1 uncultured Mollicutes bacterium
AATATAAAGGTTTTTCTTATGATTATCGTATTGATAAGATTAATGGAACTATAAAAAATATTTAAAGGAAATTAATATGAAGAAAAATAAATTACTTTTATGTATTATGTCATGTTTGTTGATAACTAGTTGTAGTAATAATAATTCTGCTAATCCTGAAGATATTTTTTCTGGAAAAGAAAATATTGAATTGTTTACTAATAATAAATATACATTGTTTTTACAAAAATATTATTCTAATAACTTAGTTTATTATTATGAAGAATTATTTGGGAAAATAAACCAAACTCAAGCAATAGTTCAATATAATTATACTTATACATATAAATTTAATAATAAAATGGATAATGATTTAATTAATGATGTTTATCAAAATATTTTATCTAATTTAGAAATAATAAAAGATGAATATAAAAATAATAATTTAGTCATTAAAGAAAATGGATATGAAGAAACATGTTTATTTAATATTGATAATCCTAATAAAAAAGAATTGAGTGTTGTAATTGTTGATTTATATATTCCTTTTATTTTAAAAGATTTAAATACGCATAAAACATCCTATTTTACATTACCAATGTATAAATATGAATTATTAAAACATGATGATTTAATTAAAGGGTTTGATGGAAAAGAAATAGATTTTAATAAATTTATAACTACTTACGATATCTTAAAAAAATAAGGAGTTTTATTTATGCATACAAAAAAAATAATATTGTTACCTATTTTGTTTTTTCTTTTAAGTTGCTCATCTAATTTAAATTGTTATCAAGAAAATGGATATTATGGATATGATTATAATACAAATAATGATGAATATTTATCAATTGAAGAAAATGATTATATTAGTCCATTAGATAAACCTACATCATCTTTTAGTCTTGACTCATCTGGAGCAGCTTATTCTAATATAAGAAAATATTTAAATAATAATAAGCTTCCTGAATTTAATCAAATAATAATAGAACAAATGATTAATTATTTTGATTATGATTATCAAATGAACGAAAATGAAGATATTAATTTATTTTCAGAAATTAGTAATTGTCCTTGGAATAATGAAGCAAAATTAGCTTCAATTGCAGTTAAAACTAAAAAAGTTGAATATAATAATCTTAATGGAAATAATATTGTTCTATTAATTGATGTATCTGGCTCAATGAGTTCTAATGATAAATTACCTTTATTAAAACAAAGTTTTTCTTTATTAGTGGATAAGCTAAATGAAAATGATAAAGTATCAATTGTAACATATTCTGGATATGAAAAAGTTGTTTTATCAGGAGCTAATGGATCAGAAAAAAATAAAATTAAAAAAGCTATTTCTTCTCTTAATGCTTCAGGGGCAACAAATGGTCAAAGTGGAATTCAAACTGCATATAAATTAGCTAAAGATTATTTTATTGAAGGCGGAATAAATCAAATTTTTCTTGCTACAGATGGTGATTTTAATGTTGGAATTTCTTCATCAGATGAATTAAAAGAACTAATAAAAAAAGAATTAAAAAGTGGAATATCTTTATCTTGTTTTGGGTTTGGAATGGGTAATTATAAAGATAAAATGATGCAAGAACTTGCTTTAAATGGTAATGGAAATGTCTTTTATATTGATAGTGAATTAGAAATGGCTAGATTATTTAATGGAGATATTTCTTCTATATTACAAATTGTTGGTAAAGACGCTAAAATCCAAATTACATTTAATCAAGAAAAAATTAATAAATATCGTCTTATTGGTTATGAAAATAGACTTATGAGTGATGAAGAATTTAATGATGAAAATAAAGATGCTGGTGAAATATATTCTAATAAAACTACAATTGCTTTATATGAAATAATAACTGATAAAGAAGAAGATTTATTCTCAATAGACTTTAAATATAAAGATGTAGAAACAAATGAAACAAAAGAAATAAAAATGAATAATGGTGAATATACATTATCTCCATCTAAAAATCATATATTTGCATCTTTAGTTGCTGAATTTGGTTTATTATTGAGAAATT